>CAZUYZ010000128.1:0-8120 GCA_964624365.1 uncultured Puniceicoccaceae bacterium | reverse complement strand
TGGCATCATTAGACCATTTACTTTTAATATATAACATTAATTCAATTATGTACCGTAAATTATTTTCCATTATCTCTCTTGTAGCATCCTTATTTGTTTTTACAGCTTGCACTTCAAACTCGGGCAGCACGGCGCCTATTGAAGCGAATATTCTGGGTATTATCCAGTACGAGTCTGCAAGTTATGAGAACACGGGGCCAAATACGTTTGCTTTTAGCACGAGTGAGTTTTTTCCTCGCAAAAATTTTTCTGGAAACAAGGCCACTTTACTCTGGGGATTAGTTACTCTTAAGGACTATTGATTATGCGTTAAATAAATTAGATCTTTCTGAAGTCGTCCTTGTATAAGAACGGCTTTTTTTTGAGTCTGAATTACTCAAATGACCAAAATCCGGATAATCCTGGATTCGTGAGTAGAGGTCGATGAGGTTTTGTAAAATTTTGTTGTACAAGATATTGCTGAGCTGTGAAGGCGCGCCTTTTGGCGCGTTGAGTCAGCTACTCATAATCTTGTGGAGCAAAAGATTATTTTTCTTTCTTTGAGTTGCTGGATAGATTTCGGTAGCCTTCAAGCATTTTTGGGCTGCGGAGAAGATAGGTAGTCTCCTGCATCGCCAAAATACCGACAGGTTTCAGTTGTGTAATGTGCTGATGAACAGAAACTAAATTCTAATTTCTAGCTTCTAACTTTTTAGGATTATTGCTCTTCAATTCCATTTTTGCCTTTATCAATAGCAGATTCAGAATCACTGTATGGCCTGACTTACAAACAAAACCACAAGCATTTACCGGTATGGAAGAATCCTTAACAAAAACACCGCCAACACTTTCATCTGAGGCAGCGGCAGAAACTGCAGAAGACATTAAACTAATGCCGATTGAGGACATTTCCATTTATGGTGGCACTCAGACCCGTGCCAGCACAAATGATGATGCCATCGACAGCTATGTGGAAAGCATTGAGGGCGGCCAGTCATTTCCTCCGGTCGAGATTTATTTTGATGGTACGAAATACTGGCTTGCGGATGGATTTCATCGATTGCTTGCGTACAAACGCGCGGGCAGGGCGGAAGTTCGCTCAAAAATCTTTAAGGGAAGTAGAAAAGACGCGCTCCTGCACGCACTGGGAGCGAACTCTCAAAATAGCTTGTATCGAAGCAATGCAGATAAACGTAATGCCGTGGAAATTGCGCTTGAGGAATTTCCGGAAGAACCCAATACCTTTATCGCAAAAATCTGTGCGGTTTCTGCCTCAATGGTTGGTAGTGCCCGCAAGCGTTTGGATGATCTCAATCGGGAAGAGGATGAACCATCCAAACACTCAAAACCTCAAGTGAAGGCGAACCAAGTTTCAGTCCCTGCAGCAGGAATTGATCGCCAGCCTCGAGGAAGTGATAGCAACGACTCTAGTGGTAATGGAGGGAATAGTTTTGGTAAATCCGGCAAAAGCAGCTCATCTGCACAGGAGGAACTTTTGGATTTGGATGATTTTGATGCAAATGAACCTTCGGGAGTTGTCGAACTATCTCCATTCGTCTACGCGGAAAATGCCATCAAACTATTGAGCAAAATTCCAAAAAATGACCCGGATGCAGAAACAGCCTACGCAAGAGTTATGGATTGGCTGGAGATTCATGCCAATCGCTCAAAATAGGAGAGCGATAAAAATCAGAACTCAACAATGATCCTAGATTCGTGATTTCAACTCACGAATCTAGGATCATTTATTCAGTGGGCCGGAATGGAAAGAATTAGGAAAAAGCGATCCATAAACTTTTTCAAAAATCATTTGGTAGAAAATATAATTCCCGACTTGACCCATTGGATTTGAACTGAACATATAGATCGCAATGTATTTGCGGGTATAGTTTAGAGGTAAAACATCTGCCTTCCACGCAGAGGTCGTCGGTTCGATTCCGTCTACCCGCACCAGTGTCAAATTTTCGGCTTTAATATCAGAACTCCGTCGTGAGCCTCGGCAATTTCACGCATGATGTTTGCAAAGCGCGTGTTTCCTGCCAATGCGCCGACTTGGAATGGGTCTTTCGAGGTTGGAAATCCAACTGCACTTATCGAGACTGCTCGCTTATCAGATCCGGGTAATTTCGGATTGAGGCGGTCTAATTTGACTAGAAAGCTCTGGGTGGAGCCGCGAAAATCATCACCGATGACGTACAGGCTCATGTAATCGGCTTTTTGCAAGGTTGGTTTCAGATCGCGAAGCGCTTTTCGGATGCCAGGTTCGGGGTCACTTGCGCTAAGTGTTTTGTAGGTGAGAACCCTTTGCAGGGCGTTTTTTCGTAGCGCTGCTGTGTCTGTGAGCCAAGTGGCTTTGCTATTATCTAAGATATAATTACCGCTCGAATCCAGAAATTGAATTTTCTTTAGAATCGGTAAACTGTTCAGCAGTTCGGTGATTTGTGTGATAACTCCATAGTGTAGATTGCTTGTCAGTTGATTACGCATACTGCCAGATGTATCGATAATGAAAACAGCATGTGTAGCATCTGCAGGCAATCCGATTGGAGGCAGGTTTTCGAATTCAAAACTTTGTAGAATCCGGTTAGCTTCTGCATTGGCTTTTTGACCAATGCTCAGATTGGCCTGTTTGACGGCAAATTCCTGTTCAAGCTTTTCCAGGGTTGACTGTAGTTTTCTGATCGAAACTTCAAGGCGTTGACACTCTTGTTTGATTTGTTGCCGGTTAGTTGTGCGTTCAATCAGTTGTTTTTTTTGCTCTGTATCTGCAATGATTTGAGCCAGTTGTTGCCTCATTTCTTGTAGCTGGTCTTCATCCACTGGACTCTCAAGATCAGCTTTTCCTGCGCTAATTGATAAAATAAAAAGCAGCAAAATTGCGCCAAAGCCGCAACACAGACAGTCCAGAAAGGAGAGACTGAAAACTTCGATCTGCCGGCGTTTTATCATTTAAAAGAATAATATTGGAGTCAAAGGTTTGGCCAATCTTTATCCGGAATGAGTGTAATGCCATTGGTTCGACTGCTGAGTTTCCAAAAAAGTCCTGCTGCTGAAGGATCACCTTCAAAGGGGAGCAATAATACGTTAAACGGAAAGTTCGGGCGGGCTGCCATAGCATTGTGAAATAATTTTACGCGGTTCGACTCCGATAGCGTTCTGCCTGTAGGATTTGGAGCTGTTGGCAGACCATCTCCAATTAGCAGCAAACTACTTGGGCGGTCTTTTAGGTTGCGCACAGTTATGAGCGCGTTCAGAAGGTTGGCGCCGCCGGATGCTTCCAGCCCTTCGAGTCGGTCTAATAAATCGATCAGTTCAGTGTTGTTATAAGGGTCAATATAAGGATTTTCCAGAGTGCCAGTCAACGGAGTGGTCTGCTGATTCATTTGCAGAATAGCAACCTTTGTGTTTTTGGGGATGGCTGCAAGTACGGCCCGGACCGCTGCCTTCGCTCGAAGCCATTTTTCAGACTGGTTGCCATTGCCGCTACGGATTATTTCCAGTGCGCTGTTTGCGTTTTCAGCAAGCATACTACCGGAATTTTCAAGCAGTATCAAAACCCTGGGTCCTTGTAGACGTAAACCCGAAAGATAGCTCCTATCTGCTGAGGGACGGTCTTTTCCAGCAATTGCTTCGGTCGCTTTCGTTTCTTCGTCCAGATAGGCCAGGGCAGCGTTTTTCGTTTCAATTGCTTTTGAAAGATTTGCAAGCTGGTCATTCAGTTGAATCAAGTCGGTGGCTTTGACATCTGGTTGTGGATCGAGTGAAGCTAGTTTTGCGTCTATGGTTTGTTGTTCAGCTTTGGAAACGGAAATCTCCCTTTGTAGTATTTCCAGCGCTTCAAGGGTTTGTCTGGAATCCGTTGCCTCCTGATTCATTTGTTTTTTTGCAGTCAGGATGAAAAGCAGCAGCACTGCTCCGAAGCCGCAACAGATGCAATCAATAAAAGACAGCGCCGAACTCTGTATCTGTCTGCGGCGTTTCATCTCCTAAAAAGTTATCTTCCGACAGGAACTATAAATCGTTTAGATTTCAGCGTTTGAAGTTGTTTTTTCAATGTCTAAAGCCACGGTTTTAGCATCTGCATCAGATTCTGGCGCTTCGGATATCGCTGCTTCATCGTTTTTCGGATTGTCGTAAAGTTTGTCGATAAGCTGCTCTCGACAAAAGCTTTGCAGGCGCAAAATAAGACCTTCCTGACTCGATTGCAGGAGATGAATAAGTAGCATAAGAAAAATACTGATAATTAAGGCGACTAGGGTCGAATTGAAGGCAACCCCCAGTGCGCTGGTAACGCCGGATATATCGCCTTTAAGAGCTTCGTCAGCTCTCCTAAGAGCAACCCCAATACCACGAACGGTTCCAATAAATCCGATTGATGGAATTGCCCAGACCAGGTAGCGAAGCATTGAAAGTTCACTTTCCTGTTGCTCGGAAGCAACTTCAATACGTCCCATAATAGTTTCGGTTGCCTCGGGGACACTGCCGGTCATATGAAAGCGTCCCAAGCCGCGGGCCATAACGTAGGGCAGGATATTGTCTCTTAGATCACCACTTTTGCTTTTTCGGTCAATTTCGTCAGAGAGCATTCCAGCTTGTTCCCTACCAATACTTTGTTGACCACAGAGAAGGTCGACCTCTGGCTTTGCTGTGTTCCCATTTTCAGGTGCGAAACGATCTAGCGCTTTGCCTTCGGTTCTCAGCAATGCAAACTTGTAGGCTACCAGCATAATTCCCCAGACCAACAGGGAAAGGCAGATTTGTTGTTCGTAATCTTTTAGTATAACAAACAGACTTGAAGGTGACTGGGCGCTGTCCACTCCCAGACTTTGTGCCAGGGCCGCTCGGTCGGTACTCGGACGTATAAGGCCCTCATAGAAGACACCAACGAAGATAAAAGATGCAACCAAACCCAAGCTAAAAAGGATGCCTTTTATGGAAAACAAGCCGCGCTCTGGATTTCTCAAATTCATATGAATAATTAAAATCGAATTGAAGTATTGAATTTATCGCAAGTTATTTGTAGTTGATATAGTACTAGAAATAATTTCTACCTGTAAAATTTCCTAATTATGAATAGATCATTACTAACTTACTCTTTGTTGTCTGCAGCAATTTTTCTTGGTGCCTGTTCTTCACCAAATGCGGGACGCAATATAGGAGCCGTTACCGGCGCCATTGTTGGCAGCGTTGTTGGCTCCCAACTCGGCGATAGAAGCGGCACAAATGCTGCAATAGGAGCTGCTGTAGGTGGCGCTCTTGGCGGTCTTGCAGGTAACGAGTATGACCAAAAGCAAGAAGAACTTGCCGCTGAAGAAGCGCAACGCCAATACGAGTACGAACAGGAAGTTATTGCCCAGCAGAAGCTGGAAGAGGAGATTAAAGCATTAGAAGAGAAAAAAGTACGTGACGAAATTGCCCGCACAGCAACTACGGCTGACGTAACCGCTGCCGAAAGCGAAGCGGCAAGACTGGAAGCAAAGCTTGCAGCCAAAAAGCAAGCGTACGCCGAATCTCAGAAGCGTGCACGACGCATCCAAGAAGCTGAAAAACGTGCTGAAAGAGCGCGTGCAGAGCTGGAAGCTCTCGAAGCAGAGCAGTACTAAGGTTAAACAAAAACTGTCAGACAATCGTGACTGGTCGATTTTCTTCATCCCGATTGATCAAGGTATTTGCCGAGTTTGGAGATGGGCGCTCATATATCTTCAGATGCTTTTTGTAGTAGAGCAGGGCGGCTTGCCAAAGAATGCGAGGCATGCTGTTCAAGGCTGTGTCAAGAGGATGTAGTAGAGCGTATTTGAAGATGGCAGCAGTTGTAATCGACTTTGATTTACCTTCCAACCATGTCTTGAGGATACATTGGCCGTCACGATGTAGGTCGACACCCATAAATATGTGCTCATCACGGATTTTGAATGTGAAGTGGTACTCGCCTTCCATATTGTTAAATGGAGAAACATGAAAGTCCTTTGGGCATTGCGCAGTCCATGTCTTGTCAGCGACTTGTACTAAATTTTTTAGTGGATAGACATGACGGTCGCCAAAAGTATTGTTTACTTCTGCAACTACGCTGAGTAGCTGATTGTTTCTCATGCGAAAGTGAAAATTCACCGGATTGAATGCATAACCGAAGTATAGTGGTGATGTAATCAACAGGTTGTGTTCATCCACTTTTTTAGCGCCGATCAGCCTTTCGAGTTGTTGATCAATTGCGCTTGCGGCGCCATTTAAGTAATCACGATCGTTTAGGCTGAGCAGGTTTTTCTTATTGTGGCTGAAGATAGAAACCTGAGCAGCAACCTGATCCAGTTCTGCAAGATCAAAGGCGAAAAAAGTTGATGGATAAGTAAATGCATGAGTGACCGGATGCAAACGTTTGTGGGTCACCGTTCCCCGGTAAATTCTGGAGTTCAGGTTCATAAAGCGATGCCAAAAGCCTGAGCAATCCCAACAGCTGACTGAACTGCGTCTTCATGAAATCCATAGCCGAAGTAGCTGCCGCAAAACCAAGTGTTTTGTTGTCCATTCATTTGCCGAAGTCGATCCTGTGTAGCCATGCTTTCAAAGGAGTAGAGTGGATGTGTCAGGATGGTGGTGTTTACGATTGAATCATCAGCAATAGGGCGGGTTGTATTCAACGTTACGATGTAGTCATTGTCTGTTTGCAGGTTTTGAAGCTGGTTCATGTAATAATTAACCGAGACGGGGCGCTCATCATCAAAGGCCGGTTCGCGCATAAAATTCCAGGATGACCAGAGCTTTCTCTTCTTTGGTAACTGTGAGCGGTCAGTATGCAGGACTACCGTGTTTTGCTGATAGCGCCAGGGACTTAAGTTTTTTGTTTCTTCTGTGCTGGGATCCGTTAGTAACTTCAGCGCTTCATCTGCGTGGGCGCCGATAACGACATGATCAAAATTCAGTGTGGTACCGTCTCGCATATGCAGACGTACGCCGTCAGGGACGCGCTGAATACCTGTGGGCGCAGAATTTAGATTAGGCGGACGCTCAAATGTCTTCAGCATAGATTTAACATAAGTGTTAGACCCGCCTTTTACGTATTTCCACTGAGGGCGGTTTGTCAGGCGCAGTAGCCCATGGTTTTCCAGGAAATGGAGATAAGGCTGCGCTGGAAACGCGTGCATTTCGGAAATGGGTGAAGACCAAATGGCAGCTCCCATCGGATACAGATAGTGATTTAAAAAAGAGCCGCTGAACTTTCGCTCAGCGCAGTAGTCACTTAGTGTTTTATTGTTCAGAAAACCTGACTTCAGGTCTCGATAACCAACCTTTGCAAAGCGTATGAGGCTCCAGATTAGCTGAAGATGATCTGGTTTAAAAAGGTATCCCATTGAGGGAAATAAAGTGCCGAGTGAATTGCCCGAATAACCGTAATTGCTAACAGTATCGTGAAAACTGAAAGACATCGAACTGTCCGCAAGAGGTACCTTTAGCTGATCAAGAAGCTTGGTGAAATTTGGATAATTGCGATGGTTCATCACAATAAAACCCGTATCTACTGGCAGATTCGTTCCGTCGTCCTGTGGGACTTCCAAGGTGCGGGTGTGGCCGCCGGGGTAATCATTTTTTTCAAATAGATGTATCTCATGTTTGCGTTGAAGAAGCCAAGCTGCGGTGAGACCGGCCACGCCGCAACCAACAACAGCGATGCGAATTTTGTCATTTGATTGAGACATAGTCTATAAAATCAAATGCAGTGGCGATTCCCTTACAAGACACTTAAATTTTAGTGTTGGCTGACAGTCAGTCCAAGCTTGCCAATCGTCCACAGAGTATTTGATTAGATTTCTAAGTAGGAGAAGTGACAGAGTGGCCGAATGTGACTGACTCGAAATCAGTTGTGCCGGAAACGGTACCGGGGGTTCAAATCCCTCCTTCTCCGCCATCACTTTTCAGGCTTCCGATTTGGAAGCCTGAACACCGCCCAATGTAACTCAAGTGCCTTACAAGGTAACTTTATTTGGCTTGTATCTTGTCGAGAGCTTGGAAAGCAATGGTCGGATCCCTCTGGCATCGTCCTTGAATCTCGGTCCAACACCGTGTTGGGTGCTGTGTATTTGTGGGATACCTAATACAAGAGCGCTGGAGACGATGACTACCTTGCAGCAGCCGATTACAACGGTGAC
>CAZUYZ010000127.1:0-16289 GCA_964624365.1 uncultured Puniceicoccaceae bacterium | reverse complement strand
CTTACCAGTAGCGAAAACTCCAACATCATCGGCACGACCGCAACACTTTCAGCGGCAAGCGGAATCGGAAGTAGCGAAGATATTGATACGAGCATAGACACATTGGTTGCCACAAACAGTACAAGCGGCGATATCAACATCAGTGAGACAAATGGCTTGGTCATTTCCAGTCTCCAAGCTCTAGGTGGTGACGGCAATATTGGTCTGAATGTGGCTGACGGTAATTTGTCGATCAACGGCGCCGTGACTGCCAACGGTAGTGGCGCGGTGACTGTAGTTGTCAGTGACGGTGATACTAGTGGAGGCGATGGTATTGCCACCATAGGTGCAGTTGTTGGCAGCAGTACCGGCAATATAGATATAACCGGCACAAGTGTGAATCAAAATGCCAATATTGATACGGGCGGTCAAACAACAGTTACTGCAAGCAGTGGCGATATAACGATGGCTGACACAACTGAGACGACAGGCTCAACGATAGTCTATACTGCAACGGATGACGTGTTGTTAAGTGTTTTGAATAGCAGTAGTACAGTTGCAGTGACCGCAGATAGTGATTCAAGCACAGATGGCGCCATTATCGATAATCTTACCAGTAGCGAAAACTCCAACATCATCGGCACGACGGCAACATTTTTGGCGGCAAGCGGAATCGGAAGTAGCGAGGATATTGATACGAGCATAGACACATTGATTGCCACAAATAGCACGAGCGGCGATATTAACATCAGCGAGACAAATGGCTTAGAGATTACTGGTAGTGGCGTGCAGACTCAGGGTGGCAATGGTAACATTAACCTGGATGTAGATGCTGGGAGCCTGTTGGTTAATGGAGCAGTTGCCGCCAATGGTAGCGGTAATATAGCATTAAATGCCGACGCTGGTGAAGTGGATGTAAATGCTGCATTAACCACAACGAGTGGAAACGTGACCATTACTGGTGACAGCATCGATCAGCATGTTAATATTGATATCGCAGGTGAGGTTACAGTGATTGCGGATACTACTGATATCGTGATGGATGATGGTACAACAACCAAGGGTTCAAAAATTACTTACAGCGCTTTGACAGATGTGTTGCTGAGCATTTTGGAAAGCACTTTGGAAAATACTGGCACAGTAGATGTGACGGCTGCCAGAGATGGCAATAGCACTGGGGCTATCGTCGATAATCTAACAGATAGTGAGGCTGCCAATGTTATTGGTACTACAGCAACACTGTCTGCAGCTACCGGAATCGGGGACGGCGATGACATCAATACTACAGCTACATCGCTTTCGTTGGTAAATAGTACTAGTGGCAATATCGTCGTTACTGACACTGATACAACTCCAGCGGCAAGTTTCTCAGCAGCAAACAACGGTGGCGGCAATATAACATTTACAGATTCCGGTGATATAGGGCTGGGTCTGGCAAATGCAGGCATTGGCGATGTAACTTTGAATTCCGGTGGCACAATTACTGATGATAATGGCAGCAATGCAAATGTGATTGCAGCTGCGGCAACACTTATTGCCAGTGGAAGTATCGGTAGTGGCGATGATACTGCCAATGATACTAATGATGCCGCAATTGATATTACTGTAACCTCAGTGGAGGCGCGAGCTGGGACAGACGTATATTTAGAGAGTAGTCAAGCGGTTGTGGCTGGCGGCGCTTCCGCCAGCCTTACAGGTATTGAAGGCACTGCTGGTGTCGTTAAGCTGAAAAGTGCGGACACGATTACAGTTGACGAGGCGATTCGAGCTGGCACCGACGTTCTTCTGCTCGCTACGGTTGGCGATATTAACCAGAACGCTTCGGTAACCGCTGGTTCTGGTAATGCAAGTTTGATTGCTGCCAACGATGTTAATCAAAATACAGATATAGCTGCAGATAGTAGTATTTATGTGGAAGCAGGCAACTCGATTACCATGGCGGATGAGTCAGTTGACGAAAGTGCAGCTGCATCCACCACAAGTACTAGCGGAAACATTCGTTACGCTGCAACGAATAATATAGCGCTAAGCCAGTTGATTGCCAATTCCGGTAATGTGAGCGTAGTTGCTACGAATGGTTCTATCACGGATAGCGCTACTGCGTACACCTCTATCAGCGCTGTTGGGGCTCGTTTGGAAGCGGGTAGTTCAATTGGAGCTGTCGGGGAGACTGCTGCCAGTAACACAAATCTCAATGCTGTAGACATTTCTGTATCAAATTTAGAAGTGTCAGCAGTAAATGGTGTTTATCTGGAAAGTGACCAAACTATTGTAGTTGGTGGCGTAGGCGATATTTCTACTGGTTACGAACGCTTTGCCAGTGGTAGTACCACAGTGACGGACTCGAATTTAACCGGGCTGCAAAGCGCTAACAATGTGGTAAAGCTAAAAAGCGCAGACGCGATCACGGTTGACGAAACGGTATCTGCTAACACAGATTTGCTGCTACTAACCACAACAGGGGACATCAACCAGAATGCTTCGCTGACTGCTACGCTGGGTGATGCTAGTGTAATTGCGGCTGCTGGTATTGCTCAAAATGCGGATATAACAGTAGATGGTGATGCATACTTGCAGGCACAGAATGGCTCTATCATCATGGCTGATAAAACTGCTGTAGGTCCAAGTGGAACGCTTACAAGTAGCACAAATGGTAATATCCGTTATGCAGCAACCAGTAATGTGGAGTTGAGTCGTTTGGTCGCTAATTCCGGAGATGTCAGTGTGATTGCTACCAGTGGTTCGATTGTAGACGCAAATGCTGATAATGCTGCAACAAATGTAAACATAAGCGCTAACGGTGCTCGTTTGCAGGCAGGTGGAGCAATCGGTGGTGGAGATGGCGGTTCTAGTGACGAAAGCCGAAATGCTGTGGACATCTCGGTAACTAATGTTGAGGCTAATGCCAATGCAGATATTTATCTTGAAAGTGACTCTATTGTCACCGTCGGCGGTGTCGATGGAGTCAGCCACAGTTCCGAGTACTTTGCTAGTGGCGAGCAAGTTGGAAGCGATTCAAACCTTGTAGGCCTTGAAAGCACGGAAGGTGGTATAAAGCTGAAGAGCGCAAATACAATTACGGTCAGTGAAGCAATTGATGCTAGTTCCGATTTATTGTTATTTGCTACAAATGGTAGTATTGAACAAGGCGCACTGCTCTCGTCTAGCTTTGGTAATATAAGTCTACGTGCTTTGGATAGTATATTTCAGAACGCAAATATTTTCACAGTTGGAGGAACGGTTGATGCATTAGCAACCAACGGGTCGATCACGATGGCAATTGATACTGAAACAATTAGTAAAGGGGGTAATATTCTTTATGTAGCGGATAATGACATCCAACTAGGACTCTTGGACGCTTCTGCGAGTGAAGGTGTCTCTGGTGATGTAAGTCTTACTGCGACTGAAGGCAGTATCACTGAGGCAGAGGACGACGGTTTCAACATTATTGCAGATGCAGTTCGTTTAAGTGCAGGTGGTTCTATTGGTGAAGGAAGCGTTATCCCAACCACTAATCCTAATGCGGATGGAAATCCGGGTGTTCCTGACGAAAGAACTCCATCCAGCGGCTTTTTGGATGTGTATGCTTCCAATCTATCGAGTGAAAGCGGCGGAAATACCTCCATATTTGGTTCGGGCGATCCGGTCGTGATTGATGACTTCGAAAATGACGCAAATGCATTTACTGTCGATGATACTGGGGATATTATCAGTGTAGCGCGCGTTAACTTTGACTCATCGAATACAACAGTAGGCGATACGGCGCTAAGCAGGCCAGGATCTGCTGGAGGTAGCTATAACTTGGCTTCTAGCGGAGCTATTTTCTTCGACAACAGTTTGATTTCAGCGGGTGACGGATTCGATATTGTCAGTGGTGGCGACCAAAATTATATCTATGGCCTTAATGACGGTGGTGTTAGTAACGCTATTATCGAGTTTTTGACAGACTATTCCTTAAGTGCAGGTGGCAGCATTTTTATGACGGCTAATCGATCTGAGACCAAACAAGCAGACGTTTTTGAAAGCACTTTGGTATCTCCAACCACTATCATTAGCAACGGCTTTGGTCTCTCAATTGGAGCTGGAGAAGATTTTGTAATGGGGCAATTTGAGAAATTATCAGTTGGCAGCAGTGTAGATGATCTTTCGGACTCGACTACGTCGAATTCCGGCAACCTTGATATTGTAGCAGAAAACATATTTGCCGGTGACATTTCTGTCCAAGGCAACTTCACATTGGAGACAGATACACTCAACATCGTCGAACGGTTGCCTGAAGTTGACATATTTGGTGATGATGAAGAAAGGGGCGCTGATATAGCTGTAGTCGGATTACTAGACTTTGTTCGTCTTTCCGTTGTACAAGGCACTGCAGGCGGTACAATTCAGGAAATAATCCCTCTCGGTGGTGGTGGCCTCGGTTCTATAACACCGATTTCTCGAACGAACGTTCAGTATGGTAGTTTAGTTAATGTGGAGGAGCTTTTCCAATTTGGCCCTGATTTTGACAATATATCTCAGCCGATTACATCGCTGCAATTTTTCCCATTTGTTGATAACCCGCAAATATTTGAGGTAGAGCCCCCGGTAGAAAATGTTCCGGAAGCCCTACGTGAGGAACTTTTGAAGCTGCGTATCTTTGCCCGTGACCTTAATGAAGAAGAGGAAGAAGAACGGCGTGAAAAGGGTTATCTGTATTCATCACAGATAATCGTAGATGAATTTGCTCCGATTAGCGCGTACGAGGTTGTTGTAAGCCGTATATCAACCGACATTGCACAACGGGCAATAGATTTCTCTAAACAGCTATTGGGTGAAGAGGGTGAAAATGTTGGAAAAATAAGTGAAGTGATTGGTCAAGCTTATGGAGAGTATATTGAATCCAATCAGGATGGTACACCAGAGACTTTTGCAATCTATCTTTCGACTCCCGAGACAGAGTTAGCCAAGGAGGCGTTTGGTTACGTAGACAAACTAAACCTGCTTTTTGAGAAAATAGGCAGCATGGGGATTACAGAGACAGAACTGTCTATCTCCAAACGTAATATTCTGAGTCGCTTCAGAGTGGATGGCCTTCGAGGACGGGAGATGATCGAATTTTTTGACTCTTTTGTGCTTGCAAAGGAAACCGGACTTTCTCTTCTTAATTAATCTGTTTGTAAACTTAATCTAATGTCAGAGCTAGATCAAATTCTTGAACCGATCACTGGTTCTAACCCGAGTGGTATTGACTTAGAATACGATAGTCGCTTTCAGGAAGTAAAAAATTTGATTGAGTCGAGTGACGCCGATAATCCGGCGGATTGGAAAAAAGTAAGGAAACTATGCCTTGAGTTGTTGGGTGATGGGCGCAATATTGATTTTCTTGTATTGCTGGCCGTTTCTTTAGTTGCTATTGAAGGCTATCAGGGATTGCGCGATGGGTTGCATCTACTCACAAAATCCGTTAAGGACTTTTGGGAAAATATTTATCCGGAGTTAGATATGGAAGAGCCGGAAGAGGATCGCTATTTGATGCGACTCAATTCGATTGCACAGTTGGGTGAAAAACCTGGCAAGCTGGGTGACAATCTTGGATATGTCGAGAAACTACTGCGGGCGCCTCTCTCAGTCAGCAATTTGAGAGTTTCTGCTTCTTTCTGGCCTGTTTGGGAGTCTGAGTTAGCCGACTCAGGGGATCCATCCGAAACAAATTCAGTCATGTCCTATATCGGGCAAATGCCTTTTGAGGAGAAGAAGTCTATATCGGATTTGATTGATGAGAGTATCAAACACTTGCAGGACCTGAGTGATTTTCTCATGGAGAAAACTGGTTCTGCATATAATGGACCTTTTGATGAGTGCCTGTTGCCGACTTTGAGTCGCCTTAGCAAAGTTATCAGTGTGGATGAAGCGATCCCTCCGGCTGGTGACGAATCTGCAGCGGATGTAGGTACGCCCATAGATCAAGCTAGTGTTGGAGCCTCTGTATCTGCCGTCGCCCCCCCCCACCGCCGCCTCCGCCTGTCGGTACCATAAATTCGAGAGAGGATGTTAAAGAAGCTCTGGAAAAAATCGTTGACTACTACAAAAAAAACGAGCCTAGTAGTCCTGTTCCTTATCTTGCAGAAAGAACACAGGAATTGGTTGATTGTGATTTCATGGAGATTGTCAAAAACCTGAGCAAAGAGTCTGAGCAACAGTTTAAAAAGGTTCTAAACGTACAGTGATAATTCAATACTAAGATATTATGGGAAAAGATAGTGGAGCTAAGTTTATCGGGAGAAACCGCGCACCCCGTGTTCAAATTGACTATGATTGCGAGATTCTCAGTGAGAAAAAGCGTGAGTTGCCTTTTATTATGGGAGTACTGGCGGATTTATCTGGTAATCCCGAGGAGCCGCTCCCAGTTTTGGGTGATCGCAAATTCGTCGAGATAGACAATGAAAATTTCGATGATGTGTTAAAGAGCAATAAACCGCGAGTTGCTTTCCAGGTGGACAATACGCTCACAGGTGAGGGTAAAATGAATATCGATCTAACATTTGAGAGCATGGAAGATTTTTCTCCAGACGCTATTGCTAGAAAGGTTGAACCACTACGAAAATTGCTTGAAGCTAGAACTCAGTTGTCAAACTTGACTTCTTTTATCGACGGCAAGGATGACGCTGAGACAGTTCTTCAAGGCTTGCTTGGAAATCAAGCTCTACTCAAATCTTTGATGGAATCCGCTGCTCCGGAAGATTCTGGAGAGGAAGACTAAAACTGTAACTTAACGATTATTTATGCCGGACAATAAACCTATTTCTGCCTCGCAAGTTTCTGAGGTTACCGAGTTATCTGAATTTGAAAGCTTGCTTTCAGGTTCTTTTGCAGTGGAAGAAGGCTCTGATAAAGAGAGTGCTGTTAAGGTCGCAGTGAAAACGCTCGCTGAACAAGCGCTTACTAACGAGTCTTTGGTTTCGGGAGATGTAGTAGAATCAATTGAGGCTTTGATTGCTGCGATTGACAAGAAACTTACTGAGCAAATCAATGTGATACTGCATCAAGCAGACTTCCAGAAAGTTGAAAGCGCTTGGCTTGGTCTTCACCATTTGGTCAAAAATACCGAAACAGACGAAAAGCTAAAGATACGCGTTCTAAATGTCAGCAAGAAAGAATTGGGCAAGACGTTCAAAAAGTTTGCTGGTACACGGTGGGATCAGGGACCTCTGTTTAAGAAAATCTACGGCGAGGAATTTGATACTCCAGGTGGTGAACCGTTTGGATGTCTTATCGGGGATTATTCTTTCGATCACTCGGCTCCAGATGTCGAAATACTCAAAGGCATTTCAAAAGTCGCGGGAGCGGCTCACGCTCCATTTATTACTTCGCCTGCTCCGACACTCTTCAGTATGGAGACCTGGACGGATATAAATAATCCTGCTCAATTAAAGGCACAGTTCAAACGTCCAGAATATGCCAGCTGGAACTCATTTAGGGAGTCCGACGATTCCAAGTATATCGGTATGGCAATGCCTCGCTTTTTAGGACGTATACCGTATGGTCCCAATACCTGTCCAGTTGATTCTTTTCACTTTGAGGAAGATGTCGATGGTTCGGATCACAGCAGTTATTGCTGGGCAAATTCAGCTTATGCGATGGGTACTAACATCACGCGCTCTTTCAAGTACTTTGGTATGTGTACTAGCATCCGTGGCGCTGAGAGCGGTGGCGCTGTCCAGGGACTTCCTGTTCACACATTTCCCACTGCGGATGGAAAAAGCGAAATGAAATGTCCGACAGAGGTTGCTATCGGTGACCGTAGAGAAAAAGAACTATCCGACCTTGGTATGCTGCCTCTACAGCATTGGAAAAATACTGATTATGCTGTTTTTGTTGGTGGTCAATCTCTACAAGAACCGGAAATCTACGAAGATGATGTTGACTCAGCAAATGCCCAATTGGCGGCTCGATTGCCTTATCTATTTGCAGTTTGCCGGTTTGCGCATTATCTAAAAATGATTGCACGTGAAAAAGTTGGCTCTTTTATGGAGCGGAATGATATGCAAAAGTTCCTGAGTAGTTGGATCTCCAAATATGTTGTAACAGATCCTGGTGCAAGCCAGGAGACTAAGGCTCGATTTCCATTGGCTGAAGCGGAAGTTGTCGTCGAAGAGGTTCCCGGGAATCCTGGCTATTATACCTCTCGATTTGCCTTGCGCCCTCATTATCAACTGGAAGGTCTTTCTGCTTCTTTGGGCTTGGTCACACAGCTTCCTTCTACCCGCAGTAGCTAGACACAAATTTAATAATTACAAAGCTTAACAATTAACATAAAAAACTATGGCTGGACAGATATACCTATACTTAAGTGGCATTGCTGGTGAATCAACTGCAGAGAGGTTTGAAGGACTTATGGACATAACGTCTTTTAGCGTTGGTAATGCAATGGAGGTCGACATGGAAGCCAGAACTGGTAGCGGCGGTGGAACTAGCGGCGCTGCTGATCCTGAAGACCTTTCTGTAGACAAGAAAATGGATTGGGCCAGCCCTATCATGCTCTCTTGTTGCGCAACAGGCGCTGTGATACCTAGAGGTAGGCTTTTTCAGTGTAACGTTGTCGACGATGACGTGTACCCGGTTTCCGACTATGCTTTTAGTAGTTCTATAATAACCAGTGTTTCTTTGAGTGGCTCAGGTGGTGCTATACCAGATGAGTCGGTAACCATTAATTATGGTAGTATTATCTGGCAGTACCACTGCTATAATCACCAGGTTGCCAGCCAGTGTCTAGCGTCACAGCATAGGGGATGGAGCCTGATTTCAGCTACACCAAACCAACCGGACGGACCGTTGTACGACTTTTTTAGTAGTCAGACTTCTACAACTGGTGGTATTGCGATAACTTCAGGTCAATTCAGTTATGAAGGCTGTGGTGGTGTCGGTGAAGCCGTGTTTAGTGGAACAAATCCTCCTCCAGGTATTGGATCCTAACAATTTGGGTCTAACGTTAGTTTAGTTTATCCCAAATCTCCAAAGTAGGAATTATGTAGTATCGGTTACCTTTTATTTACTGTATCGCAGGTTTGGACTTCTCAATGACTCCTGAAGATTTTTTAAAGGAAAAAAACTTGGTGGGCGCTCTATCCGAGCTGAAAAAAGATGTCGTATCTTCTCCGTCTGATCCTGAGAAACGTTGGTTCCTATTTCAGTTGTTTTGTTTTAGTTGCGAGTATGAACGTGCTCAGGATCAGTTAAAAGTTGCCGCGCAGCTTGATGATACTTTTCAAAGCGCCTGTTTGATTTACTTGAGAGTTGTTGCATCCGAGTTTTTTCGTCAGAAGGTAATTGTTTCGGCCGAAGAAACGCCTCTTATTTTAGGTGAGCCTGAGGAGTGGCTTGCCAAGTTGCTTGAGGCAAATCGTTTGCTTAGCCAAGACAAGTTAGAAGAAGCAACTAAGTTGCGTACGGAAGCTTATAATATGCAACCGGCCATCTCCGGTATTTGTAACGAAGTTCCGTTTAATTGGATTTGCGATCAGGACTCTCGATTTGCGGGGAATTTGGAATGTTTCTTAAACGGTAAATATTACTGGCTGCCGCTATCTCAGGTGAAGGAATTAAGGATCCTTGCTGAGGACGGCAGTAGATCATATATCGATCTACTATACCCTAAGGCAAAACTCGTTTTAAAAACAGGGGCTGAGCTGGATATTATTCTCTTTGCACGTTATCCCGGTGACTACTCTCCCGAAACACCTGAGTTGTCGATGAATCTGCTGACCGAGTGGAAAGATCTGAATGATTATAACATACTGGGCCGCGGACAGCGCATGCTCTGCGCAGACAGCGGTGATTTTTCATTGTTGGAGCTTAAGCAACTCTCATTTAACTAGACGATGGCGGACTTAAATTCAATCGATCGGTTGCAGCCATGTTTATTGGATCGGTTGCTTGATGATGAACCAAGAAAGCGATCCGAGAGCAGAGAAGAAAAAGTGATATCGGTCAAGCGGTTCAGAGAAGGCGTTAAGCGCGATATTGAGTGGCTTCTGAATTCAAAGAGTAAATTTTATGATTTGGACGAAGTTCTTTCTGAAATCAAAAATTCCGTTTTGGATTATGGGATTCGTGACTTTACTGGCTTGAGTTCGGAAAATTTAAGTTTAAAGACTTTAGAGGATGTTATCTATCAATCTCTGGTTACTTATGAGCCCAGATTGATTGCCGAAGAACTTGTCGTTAGAGCTGTTCGAACGACCTCTAAGTTATCGGAGGTTAATGCTCTCTCTTTCGAAATTCTTGGTAAAATTTGGGCAGAGCCTTTACCACAGGATTTTATATTACGAACGGAATTAATGCTAGACACAGGATTTATATCAGTTAGTTAGTTAAGTCAGCAGAAGGTGGGGGTAATAACAACATTTTTTAAGTATGAGTCCTTGAGTTTCTGTCCACAAAGGGAGAGTATTCCATCTCAAAAAATAAAATCAAAGTTTAGCGCTCATGGCTGGTAATATTTTTTTATTCATAGATGGTATTCCGGGGGAATCAACCTCAGAAGTATTCCGCAATTGGATAGATATAGATTCCTTTTCTTTTGGCAATTCTATGGAGATTGATCAGGATTCACGCCCTGGTAGCGGTGCAGGTACCAGTGGCGCAGCAGATCCGGGAGATTTCTCTTTTGATACTAAAATGAGTGTCGCTTCTGTGGTGCTGCTGCAAGCTTGTGCCTTGGGTGCAGTAATACCAAGGATTAAAATTATTCAGTGTAATGTTGCAAATGAATTCATGCTATCAGTTAGCGATTATGCGCTTGGAGACTCGATCATCAGTGGGGTCGACATAAGCGTCTCGGGTGGTGATATCCCTAGCCAATCATTTTCGATCAATTACGGCAGTGTAATCTGGAGATATCACTGTTTTAACCACTACAATAATTCAAGACTCGAGGCAACCGTTGAAAGAGAATGGAGCGTACTTTCAGCCAATCCCAAAAAAGCCGATAAGAATGCGCGTGCGGCTAATGAGATAGCACGTAGTGAGCGGTTTACGATTGGTGTTGATGATCATTCCTATTCAAATTACAAAAAGGATGTTAAAGTCCCATTTACTGAAGGGCCGAACGTGCTGATGCCCCAAGTTTTGGATGAGCCAGAAAATCCAGTAAGAAATAGAAATGAATCCGGGTTTTCAAAAGTAGCCAAAATATTTAAATAAAAAGTTATGAACCAATGTTGGATTTTTAATGTGTTCTCTAAGTGATCCATTTATATCCGGAATTTACTTTTAGTGGTAACAATATTAATTTTTAAGTGGCTTGAAGCATGGATGAGACGTTTTTGCATTATTACAACGACGAGTTAAAATTTATTCGCGAAATGTCAGGTGAATTTGCTCGAAGTTTTCCAAAAGTGGCAGGACGTTTGGCTCTTGATCCCTCTGGCCAGGAAAAGTGTACAGATCCTTTTGTTGAACGCCTACTTGAAGGTGTTGCATTCTTATCTGCACGGGTGAGATTAAAGCAGGATTCTGAGTTTCCTACTTGGACGCAGGCTTTTTTTGAAAGTGTTTATCCAAACTTCCCTAATTTGCTACCGTCTATTGGTGTCGTAAAGATAACACCAAAGTTGTCAGAAGAAGATCTTGCGTCTGGCTTAGAGATCCCGCGAGACACATCCTTTTTCTCTAAACTGAATCCTGAAGATAATACTTCCTGTAATTTTAAAACGGTGCAGGACGTGTCTTTGCTTCCTTTGGATATAGAGTCTGCCGACTACTACGATCGCACTCTGGATCAGATTGGCGTTTCACCTGGCCAGCTGCCAGGTGTTTCGGCGGCTATTAAAATTAATTTCAAATCTACAGCTGGTTCTGAAGGAAATCGTCTTCCTATTTCAGAATTTAGTTTGGAGCAGCTGGATGTTTATTTGCGAGGAACAGGTAGTATTCCCATCAGAATAATGGAATACATCTTTTCTCAAACGGTTCGTATTCTGATTCGTCCTCTGAAGGGAGGCTTTAATTCTGAAACGGTTCTTGATCGGGATGCACTTGTTCCCGTTGGCCTGGGCGATGACGAGGCGACACTGCCGGTAGATGCGCGTGTCTTCGAGGGCTATCGACTCTTGCGCGAGTACTTCGCCTGCCCACAAAGATTTAACTACTTTCGCCTAAAAGGTCTCGGTGAAGTGACGAGTCGTTTTGAGTCATCCGGATTCGAAGTTGTGTTTTTGATGAGCAACACAGATGACTATATTCAACGGCATTTGGATACCGGTAACTTCGATTTGTTTTGTGTGCCGGTTGTGAATCTATTCGAAAAGCAGCTCGATCGCATCGAATTAACTCAAAATAAGCATGAGTATTCTGTTGTCGCGGATAAGACTAAACCATACGATTACGAAGTACACTCTATTCAGTCGATCAAAGGAATTCGATCCTCGGCGGATGGTGGCGATGAAACATTTCATCCGTTTTACCGTGTTGTTGATGGTCGCCGTGGTATAAATTCTTTTTACACCACTCGTCGGGAAGTACGTTTACTTAGTAATGCGGAAGAGCGTCGAGGTCAGAAATCTTCCTATCTTGGCTCACACTTACATATTTCTTTAGTGGATGGTCGCCAGAATCATCTTGAGAGCTCATTTCGCCAGCTCTCGGTCAAGGCTCTATGTACTAATCGCCATTTGCCGCTTAGCATGTCGCGTCCGGAAGACAGTGATTCTGATTTCGAGGTCGATTACGATTTGGTCGATAAAATCTGCTTTATCGGCAGCCCGACAATCCCCAGAAATGCTCAGGATCAGGGAAGTTTGGTCTGGCGTATGGTGAATCAGTTGCATTCAAATTATCACTCCATTATTGGTGATAACGAAAATCAATCAGGGCAAGGGCTCAGGGATGTTCTGGTTCCATTTGCCGAATCAATCAATCTTGATTTGTTAAAACAAGTTGAAGCATTGGTCGACATAAAGTCACAGCCAATTACCCGCAGATTTAGTAACGAAGGGCCTGCCAGTTTTGTTCGCGGGCAGGAGATCCAGTTGACTTTTGACGAGCAAATTTTTGGGGATGGAGGCTTTTTTGTCCTCGGTTTGTTGATAAGTGAATTTTTAAGAAGATATGTCATGATCAATGCTTTTGTGGAAACTGTTCTGGTTTCAAAGCAGCGTGGTGAGATTATACGATGGAAACCGAAGACAGGCAGGAAAGCGATTTTATAAGAGAGGCCGTTTGTACCGACTCGTTTAAGTTCGACTTTTTTCGATTAATGTCGTTGCTTGAAATGCGGGAAGGGCGGCCCCTGGGTACGTCTTCTTCTCCGTTTCATGAGCGTTTTAGACTATCACAGGAAGCTTCGCTAAACTTTCCTACCTCTTCGGTTGCTTCAGCTAATTACGACTCGGAGAATGATCGACTAAACGTAATAATTCGTTGTTTGGGTATGCTTGGACCCAACGGAGCGCTTCCTACTGTCTTGACTGAGCATATTATACGCCGCGTTCGCTCAAAACGTGACAAGACGCTTTACGCGTTCATTAATGCGCTTCAGCACCGATTGTTTACGCTTTTTTATCGCTCATGGGCATTGAATCAGCCAAGTGTTGATTACACTTGGGAGGAAGCCAGTAGATATCGAAATTGCCTGGCGGCCCTGTCAGGCACCTATGAAGTTCGAGAGGAGCATCCATGTGATGTAGAGCCGCGGGCATTCATGTACTACTGTGGGATATTTAGCGCTTATACTGCCAATAGGGATGATCTGGTGGCCTTTTTAAGGGACTATTTTGACGTGCCCTTTGAATTGATTGAATTTGTTGGTAATTGGTTGGTGATTTCAAAAGACGATCGGGCACAACTGGGACGAGTTGCAAGGACGACAACACTCGGCAGGAACCTAATCTTAGGAGAGCGTATATGGAACGCGCATTTGCGTTATCGTATACATATTGGCCCGGTTGATCACCACGATTTCCTTAGGTTTCTGCCTAATTCAACCGGCTTTTACAAATTAAAGGACAGTTTGCAAAAGTACGTAGGCAGTCAGTACGACTGTGTGCTGACAATGGCACTCAGGGCAGATTCTGTGCCATCGATTTCTCTTGGCAAGGAGTCTTTCCTTGGTTGGAATTCCTGGCTGGGTAAACGTCAGAGTTCTTCGGATGCTAATAATTTTTCTATATTAATTAACAATTATTCACCAAGTAACTATGGCTTCAATTAAAAGAACTGCACTTTTTGGTAAACTCAATAGCATCTGCTACCACTCGGTCGAAGGAGCAACTGTTTTCTGTAAAATGCGTGGCAATCCCTACGTTGAAATGGTCCACTGGGTGCAGCAACTTGTGCAGGGTAATGATAACGATTGGTCAAAACTCTTCGATCACTTTAAGATAGACCGTTCACGCATGGCTGAGCAGATCACTCAGTCGCTTGATGAATTGCCTAGAGGAGCGACTGCAATTTCTGATTTTTCGCCGCATTTGGAAGAATCCGTTAAACAAGCCTGGGTTTTCAGCACCTTGCTATTCGGATATTCTCATATTCGCTCCGGGACATTGATGTATGCACTGCTCGAAACTCCCTCTCTTAAGCAGTTACTGCTAAAAATATCTATTGAATTTTCTAAAATTAAAGCAGAGGAACTTGCGGAAAATCTGTCTGTGATTGTGACAGGATCCTCCGAAGATCAGGAGACTGCAAAAGACGGCTTTAAGTCAGGGGCGAATTTACCCGGTGAAGACAGTCAAGCAATTGGACCCGCTGAAATGGGGAGAGGTGAAGCTCTCAGCAAGTTTACCACGGATATTACTCAGCAGGCAAAAAATGATGAGCTGGAACCTATCCTGGGGCGAGATGAGGAAATTCGCCAGATAATGGATATTCTAATGCGTAAGCGCCAGAACAACCCCATACTTACCGGTGAAGCAGGTGTTGGTAAAACTGCTGTCGTTGAAGGGTTTGCCCAGCGTATTGCCAAGGGAGATGTGCCGCCAGCTCTTCAAGGTGTACGCCTGCTTTCACTTGACATGGGACTTTTGCAGGCTGGCGCCAGTATGAAAGGTGAGTTTGAGAACAGGCTTCGAAAAGTTATCGAAGAAGTGCAATCCTCGGAGACTCCGATCATTTTATTTATTGATGAAGCACATACTTTAATCGGCGCTGGTGGCGCTGAGGGGCAAAATGATGCTGCAAATTTGCTTAAGCCCGCTCTGGCTCGAGGCACGCTGCGTACAATTGCCGCAACTACTTGGGCAGAGTACAAAAAATACTTCGAAAAAGACCCTGCACTGACTCGACGTTTTCAAGTGGTTAAAGTCGAAGAGCCTGACGTGCCAAAGGCGACTGTTATGATCCGTGGTCAGATGAAACGTCTTGAAGATCATCATCGTGTTAATATTTTGGATGAGGCAATTTCTGCGGCAGTAGTGCTTTCGCATAAGTACATTCCTGCCCGACAGCTTCCCGATAAGGCAATTTCTTTGATAGATACGGCTTGCGCTCGTGTTGGCATCACTCAGCACGCAACTCCTGCAGAGCTTGAGGACTTGTCTCGGCGCATTGATTATCTCGAGACAGAACTTCGTATTTTAAGTCGTGAGGAGGCCACTGGATCAGATCATTCACAACGGAAAGCAGAGATAGAAGAATTACTCGAAACGTGCAAATCTGAGAAAGTAATGCAGGAAGAGCGTTGGAACCAGGAAAAAGAGCTGGTTCGGCAGATCGATTCTTTGAAAGCTTCAATTCACAGAGATGTAGAGTTAGACTCCGAAAGTGTTACAGACACGGAAACCGAAGATCCAAGTGAAAAAGTAGGGGATGAAGGTGGAACTCCTATTGTAGATAACACATCTGAAACAAGCGATCTTATTCAACAGTTGCGAACGATTGAATCTCAATTGGCTGAACTCCAGGGGGAAAAGCCTCTGGTACATCCCGAAGTTGACGAAAACGCAGTGGCCTCGGTGGTTGCTGACTGGACTGGGATACCAGTTGGTCGCATGGTGAAAAATGAGATAAAGGCAGTCTTGGAATTAACAGAAAATCTAGAGCAAAGAGTGCTGGGGCAGACTCATGCGCTCGAAGGGATCGCTAAGCGAATCCAGACTTCGAGAGCTCAGTTAGATAACCCAAATAAGCCAATCGGCGTTTTCCTTTTGGCAGGAACCAGCGGTGTTGGAAAAACGGAAACAGCGCTCGCACTCTCAGAAACGCTCTACGGTGGCGAGTCAAATATGATCACGATTAATATGAGCGAATTCCAGGAAGCGCATACAGTTTCCACCCTTAAAGGAGCTCCTCCAGGTTATGTCGGCTATGGAGAGGGCGGTGTTCTAACA
>CAZUYZ010000126.1:0-4382 GCA_964624365.1 uncultured Puniceicoccaceae bacterium | reverse complement strand
AGGAAGATGTTACCATCGACATGGCGAATGACTTCAAACTGGTAGGATTCATTGGTGGTCTGACTGGGTTTGATCCTGCCAAGAACGTAAAGATTCGTGCGAATGGAAAACTTGAAGCTCAGAGCGCAATTGTTGCCGCAGAGCAAAACCCGGCAGACGATAAGGATGGCAATCTGGTCATTGAGGCGAGCGGTATCGAAGGTGATACGGGTTCTGTATTTATTGCGGAGAAACTGGACGTTATTGCGGACGGTGGTATTCAGCTAAACACCTTGGTTGGGACGATCGTTCGTGCTGAGGCAAGCGGTGATCGTGGCGAAGGCTTTACCGCAGTACCAGGCGATCTGATCATCAATGAAGCCGACAACTTGACCATTGACTATGCGGTTGCCAGAAACGGTTCTGTCGAAATTGCAGCAGGTGGAGAGTTGAAGGTTCGCCTGGTTGAGACCTATGGAGATGGAACCAGCGGAGCAGGTCACGATATTGAGATTCGCGCAATCGGAGACCTGTATATCGATAAAGTAGAGACGGCGGTTAATGAGGGTACAGAAAAACAGCACTCCAATATCCTAATCGACTCTGCGGGTACTATCTATGAATTAAGTGAAGATATTAATGGTGACCCTGCCGATGGTGGTGCCGATAACGAAATCGTCGATCTCTATGCGTATTCTTTGACGATCAACGGAAATACGGCGGCAAACCCTGTGTTTGTTCCGTCTCCGAGCTTCACCAATACGTATAATGAACTGGAAATTGATTTCACCAAAGAAACCAGTGATGGCATAAAAGATTTGGATGATATTACAACCGGTGATTCAGAAATCGACGAGACGGATGATTCGTCCGATCCGGACGGAGATGGAGTCATCGATGGCGATTATGTTCTGATATTGTCTGAATCTCCCGATGGTGATTTCAATTTGAACGTCGATGGTACGTTGACGATCGTCAATTTACCGACCGACGGTAACACGGGCAATATTGACCTTACTGCCACGGAAGACATTGTCATCGTAGGTCCATTGGATGTCGGCGATAATGATGTAACACTGACTGCCGGTGATAATGATGGTAGTATTGTTCTGGGTGGAACGCTCACAGCAGACACAGTGACATTGTCCGCTTCGGATGACGTTATATTAGAATCAGATATCAACACTCTGGATGTAACCCTGACGGGTGGTGGTGACTTGAATGTCACGCAGACAGGCGATCTGGTCGTCGATCCATTAAGTATGGACGGAGGCGATTTGGCGATCGTGGCTACCGGCGATGTCACAATTAACTCGGCAGCCGGCAACAGCACAGTCACAGCGACCATTGTTTCAGAAGGGGGCGATATTACGCTGAACGAAACCTTTGATACAACTGATGCCACTCTGAACGCTCCAAATGGCTCGATCACCGGCACGATCGATGCAGATAAATTGGTTCTAGAAGCCGGTGGCGATGTTAATATCAACGACGCGGACAGTCTGACTGTTAGTGAAATTGTTCAAAACGATCAATTGGGTGATCTAATCATCCATGTTGTTGACGATTTGACGATGGATGCTACGGCAGCGTTGAAGAATGATGGATTGATTCGTCTAAGTTCGGACAATGGAGCCATCGCAATCAACCAGCCTTTGAGTACCGAAGATGGATCGATAACGCTCAACGCAGGCAGCCAAGTGAGTCTGACCGAATACGGTGTGAATATTACCGAGAATGGCGCTCTCAAGAGTAGCACGGGTACTATTACTTTGAATGGAGGTTCCGGAGGCATCCGAATGGCAGGTAAGAGTTGTGTCGATGCAGGCAGTGGCGATATTGAGCTTCTTGCAGAGGGTGATATATGGGTGAGCAAGCTTGCGACAACAGGCGCTTCGGTTAAGGTTGATAGCGCTTCCGGTCAGGTTCTGGATGCCAATGGAAATCTTGTTAATGTTATCGCTACTGCTGCGAAGCTCGAAATTTCAGCAGATAAGGGAATTGGCGCAAATAAGACACTTGAAACTCACGTACGAGAAATTGATCTTAGTAACAAGACTACTGGTCCAATAGCGATTGAAGAAGTCGATGATCTGGTCATCTCAAGTATATCACAATTATCCGATGGTTCTGTTGATGTGGATACAATAAATGGAAACATCACCATAGCTGCATCCGGCAGTGGTGTCACAGCAACCAGCGGCGCTATCCGTATCCATGCTGGTAGTGATGCAATCGAAATTACTCCGGAATTTGTTGAGAAAGGTATCACTGTTGATGCGCCGGTGAAGACGACTTCAACGACTTCCGGTACGATCGAGTTGAAAGCAGAAGGGCCGATCACCACAACTGCAGAAATTAGCACTGCAAGTGATGCTTCCATCGCAGTTGCATCGGCTAGCGGTACACTCACCGTCGGTGATGACATCACAACCGTTGGTGGCGCTATTGATTTGGCGGCAGGTGTTCAACTGGCGCAGAACGCAGATGTTGATTCGCAAGGTGGCGCGATTACTTACACAGTCGGTGAATCAATCGTGATGAAAGATGGTGTAACCACATCCTCGCTCTCTGGAAACGGTAGTGGTACAATTACCTACACTGCTCGTATCGATGCCTACTTGAGCCATCTGGAAGCCAACGGTCCTATCGTAGTTACTGCAAGCCGGGGCGGCATTTTTGATAATTTAACAGCCGAGTCTCCAAATATTGAAGGACCTCAAAATCCTGTGACTTTGACTGCCGGAGTCGGTATTGGATTACCTTCGGATAACATCAATCTAGAGGTCGCAACGATTACTGCAACCAACACAATCGCTGGCGGTATTTACCTGGAAGAAGTCGATGATCTGATCGTCTCTGATGTGGCATCGGGTATCGTGTCTTCTGGCAAGCAGGGCAACGTTGTTGTTGAAGCGCCGAATGGCTCCATCACCGTGAACGGTCCGATCGAAGTCACCGGCGACGTTGGCAATATCTATCTGTTTGCGGATAAGACAACAGCGACAGTTGCTGATATTGTGTTGAATAATAAGTTGACCGCTTCTGGAAATGTTAGCCTGCGTGCTACGGATTCGATTTTGCAAACGAATCAACCAGGAAGGTCCGGAGATATTATTGTTACCCGTCTGGCTAAAACAATTGATGTGTTGGCTGGCGATAATATCACCATGTCAGATGGAGCGATCACTCAGAGTACCAATAGCGCGATCCGCTATGAGACTTCTACAGGAAATATTACTGTGGGCGCAGTCGACGCTGGTAACGCAACGATTGCAATGCTTGCTCAACAAGGCTCCATCCTGGATCTGAATGATACAGACGCAGTCGACTTCACTGCTGCAGGGCTTCTGTTGTTTGCTAATGAAGCGGTCGGGGCGGCAACAAACTTGCTGGAAACTCAGGTAGATGTGTTAAGCGTATCTTCCGGAAATATCGGCATCTACATTTCCGAGACAGACGCTCTGACCATCTCTGAAGTGGATGTCTTCGTAAACCGCGTGAACCTGGAAGGCTCTCTGCTGGGTGCAATGGTGGAAGTTATTCAGTCTGATTTGGTAGCGCTGTCTGATGGCGAGATTGTTCTCAAAGTGGGTGGTGAGTTGACACTATTGGATAGTGATGGCGACAACACGGATGCGGTGACAGATGACAGTTATGCTATCAGAGCAGTTGGATCCGGATCGATTGTTATAGAGGCAGACGGAGATATGGAGATTGAAAGCTCCGTCGATGGTGGCAGCGGCGATATCACAATGACTGTCACAGGAAACTATGTACAAAATAACGGTACGGTAACAACGAGAGACAGCAATATTAACATATCGGTCAGCTTGAATATGACTTTGGACCAAAGTTCCATCGTCCTCACCAATGGCAATTTAACCGTAACAGTCGGCGGCTCCTGGTTGAATACCAGAAGCACAATCACTGTCACTAATGGCAATGCAACGCTTGCGATCACCTTTGATATGATTCTGGATGTCAGCAGTCGTTTTGCCGTAACCAACGGCAATGTGACTGGAACTGTAGGAGAAGATCTTTTCATCCGTCGTCACAGCGAGTTATTGGTAACCGCAGGCGATGCAAGCTTCACCGTGACTGGAGCCGTCTGGGTGGATGACGGCAGTCGTATCGATGTTGACAACTCATCCGCAGAGGATGGCGATCTGGTACTGATCAGTTTCAGTACCATCACTGTCAGCGATAGCAGCACACTCTCTATCAGTAATACTGAGATGATCCTGTATGCCTTGTATCACGTTAACTTTACTGATAACAGTGAGTTAATCGCAACGGATGATAGTGAAGCTCAGGTCACTTCATCATTTGACTTCTCGCTGGTGAACAACAGCACCGTGTCGGCGACCAGCAGCTCGGTGTTGTTGTCGCTGGGAGGTTCG
>CAZUYZ010000125.1:0-2699 GCA_964624365.1 uncultured Puniceicoccaceae bacterium | reverse complement strand
CATTTATTACATGCGAAGAATAAATTTCATGGGCTAGCCGTCCGTTCATAGCCATGCCAGACGAACTAGTTTTATTATTAAGTTCTCGCAACCGTTTCAAACGTTCAGGAACGTTTTTAACATCTCGGCTCCTAACGTGCGCCACCCCATTTGCGATCTCATAAAGGATGTCTCCAAATAGCAGGCCATGCAAATCGCCTTCTAATAGAAAGCATTGATTTTCCAAAAAGCGCTCATTAAAGTCGCATAGTGCCCTATAGCTTATTGCAACTAATCCAACAGTATCCGTGATTTCGAGAATATGATTTTGTTGCTCGATTGCATCGCCAAATTCTGTAACTCCGAATAGTGCTCTTAGTTTCTTAACCTGCCGCTGCCCTCGTTCTGCGTGGTCGTAATATCTGTAAAGAACTTCCTTTTCGGTGTATTCATCTTGCCGTTCAGGCACTATTCTAGTGCGAATGAAATCGCTACCCATTGCCTGACGGTAAAGAGACTGCTTCAGTGAAAGCTCAAGGTTGTTCTTGGTTATTTGATGCTTCTTTATTGTTTCGTGTATGTCATTCATGACTTAGTTAATGTGAAATGCTAACGCCCAGCGAAGGGGCAAATTTGAAGCGCAGCGTAAAATTTGTCCCGCTTGCGCTGCTTGTTATAACAGCGATACATAAAGCACGCACCACACTTGAATAGTAAGAGCAAGAATACCAATGTTAATGTGCTTGATACATTCACTTATTGGCACCCAATAAAACGTTCGATACTTGCTGTTACAACTATATTGACTAATGGCAAACCATAACGAATGCGATGATATATTGCCATAAATACAATATATCTAACGGCACCAAAGGCAAAACTGCCGCGGTAGAACTTGGCACAGCCTTTGACACCGAGACAGCAAACCAGAGTTGTTGGCTAAATTATGCGAGTAACTTGCCGTTAAAAATGGAAAACCTAATCGCTTTATAACGCCCAGCGAAGGGGCAAATTTGAAGCGCAGCGTAAAATTTGTCCCGCTTGCGCTGCTTGTTATAACAGCGATACATCAAGTACGCACAATACGTAAATAGTAAGAGCAAGAATACCAATGTTGATGAGCTTGATGCATGCATTTATTGGCACCAAATAGAACAATCAATACTTGCAGCTACATCCATATTGGCTAATGGCAACAAAAGGCGAAACTGCCGTAGCAGAAATTAGAACAATATTGATACTGGGATAGCTAAACAACCAGTAATCAGTAAATTATGTGCTTCATTTGCTGTTAAAAATGCAAAAACCTAAATCGCTTTATAACGCCCGCCACACCGGAAAACTACGAACGCAGTGAGTAGGTTTTCCGAGTGGTGGCGCTTGTTATACGATTTTTACTCACAATAAGCACATGTATAAGTGCAACTTGATAAGTTATTATTGCTATGTAAAAAGAACAAACAAAAGCCCCTTTTAGACCCGCATACCCATTATTAGCCGAAGTCGGCCAACCAAAAGAATATTTTATATCGAAAAAACTCGCTAATTCCGGCTTAATATATATCCCTAGCAAAACGACTATTGGCATTATTGCCAAATACGCCAACTTAATTAGAATATATTTATTTCGATTTTCCCAACTGATACCTAGAGCAATAAGTGTAAAAAATACTAGTGCCGAATAGAAAATTATATTCTCAGTCATTTCATCGTATAACGCCGCCATAAGCTGCGGCTTTGTAGTTGTGAGTGTTGTGCTATTCAAGCACAAAAACGAGCAACGGAAAAGACGTCAGATTGATGGCCTTGTTAGGCATACTTACTACCAAAAAATGTTGGGATAAAAGCTTTTCCAGTATGACCATGCTTATAACCATGTTTTTCGATTATCGAGCCAACGCTTTCTATAGCCCTGTTTCTACATATGCCAGACCAAAATTCCGTGCTTGGCAGGGTGACAGACTTACTTGAGTTATAAAATTTTAAATTGCCATACCCGACTGCAAAGTTCTCAACCTCATCCCACCTAATTTGAAAAGAGCCAAACGGATATACGAGAGCTAGATAGTCGTCAGTAATCGCTACACTGGCAGAATAGATATAGAGTAGCGAAATTGGAGTGCCAAATACTCCTAGAAATATAATCGCGAGTTTAATTTCACCATCACGAAATGCCATAAATATTAATGGTGCAATAAAGATTGCCAACCCTATCGCCACCCAGCGGATTCTTGAAGTAGTGAATTCGACTCGCTCGCTATCCATTATTATTGCCTAACGCCTCAATAACCGGCGCAGCTTTGCTGCGTCCGGCGCCAAAGGCGCGTAGTTAATTGACTTGTTATGCGCTGATTGCTACAGTTGATGCAATATACTACAAATAGTGCATATTGAAACGGAGTGGTTAAAATGGCAACTGCAAGTATAAGACTCGACCGAGGATTAGTTGAGAAAGCTTCAATAATGGGTAAGGCACTAAACCGAACCCCGCCAAAACAAATTGAGTATTGGGCAAAAATTGGCGAAATGATGGAAGACAACCCTGACTTACCCTATGAATTTGTTAAGCAAGCAATAATTGCGAAAGCTGAAAAAGAAGCCGGTAAACTGGAACCTTACAGCTTTGAATAGGATTATAACTGTACACCAAACGCCTACATTTAAGAAAGTAGTTAAAAGACTGCACAAGAACCAAAAGCTTGACTTGGACGAAGCAATTA
>CAZUYZ010000124.1:0-5694 GCA_964624365.1 uncultured Puniceicoccaceae bacterium | reverse complement strand
TCCATAATGAGCAAATCAGGGTTGCTAATCAGCGCCATAGCAATAACAACACGCTGCTGCATACCACCACTCAGCTGATGAGGGTAGCGCTTCATGACATTAGCGTTCAACCCCACTTTTTCCAGCAATTCTCGAACACGTTCTATTTTCTGCTCCTTACTCCACTGCTTGAAATGAATGTCCAGTGGCTCGGCAATGATGCTGTAAATAGTCATGCGAGGGTTCAACGATCCAAAAGGATCCTGAAAAATCACCTGTATTTTTTTTCGATAAGGAAGAAATCCTGCATTGGACAGATCGTTCAAACATTGACCATCGTAGGTTACGATTCCCTCGGCCATAGGAACCAGACGCGCAAGTGCCCGACCTGTTGTCGTTTTGCCACTACCACTTTCCCCGACCAGCCCAATTGTTTTGCCCTTTGGCACATCGAATGAAACACCATCCACTGCTTTCACATAACCCTTTGTACGCTGCAAAATACCTCCCTTTATTGGAAAATGTACCTTCAAATCGCTCACCGATAGCAAGTTATCGAGTGGAGCCTCTGGTTTCTGTTCCGTCGTATGCATTTCTGGTTTTAGTAACAATTCCTCAAATCAACTGACCGCCATCATCTGGTCGATTGTTGTCAAACGATGCCGCTTGGCGCCAAGTTTTGGGATACAGGCGATCAGCGCTTTCGTGTATGGATGTTGAGGACTGTTCAAGACATCTTCTACAGCTCCTTCTTCAACAATTTCACCTCGGTAGAGCACGATAACTCGATCAGCAAACCCTTTAACAATACCAAAATTATGCGTGATCAGTATAATGCTCATGCCTAGTTCTTCACGTAGCTTTACCAGCAGTTCCATAATTTGCGCTTGGATAGTTACATCCAGCGCTGTCGTTGGCTCATCGGCCACCAACAATTTAGGTTCGCAGGCTAGCGCCATAGCAATGACTACACGCTGTTGCATACCACCACTAAGTTCGTGCGGGTAGGCAGCATAGCGTTGTTTCGCATCACGAATTCCTACCAGATTCAGAAGCTCTACTACACGCCCTTTCACGTCACTGATATCCGGGCGGTGCAGTCGTACTGCTTCAGCAATTTGATAGCCCACAGTAAAAACCGGATTCAGTGAAGCGGACGGCTCCTGAAAAATATAAGCAATCCCTGCTCCTCGCACCTTACGGAGAGCCGCACGCTTCATCTGCAAAACATCGCTTCCCTCAAACAGAACTTTCCCACTTATTTCACAGGTCGGTTGTTCCGGCAACAGTCGAGTTAGCGCCATACAAGTTACGCTCTTACCACTACCACTTTCCCCGAGGATCGCCACCGTCTGCCCATTGGAATCAACGGTAAAATCAATTCCATGCACCACTTCAGTCGACTCACCCCTTCCATTAAAGGCAATTCGCAGATTAGAAACTTCGAGTAATGGAGCCATGATCTTTAAACACACAAATACAAAATCTTGGAGATCATTGATAAACTGTACGCACCCGTCAACTCATCCCGGTGGCCAGATCAACCCCCGTCACCTTGTCATCCCGCTACTTGAATTTGATAAAATCCGGTTCGACTACTGAGAATAGTTCTGCATAGGGCTGTACCGCCTCAATCGTTTTTGGGACCGCATCAATCCTGGTGCTTAAAACGCCAATTACGGCGATTTGTTCTTTGCGATTAAACATCCTCAACCGCAGGTTGAGAGCATCTAGCATTGGTTTTAGTTCGGTGACATCGACTCCGTCTGCCAACTTCAACTTAATTTGGTCCGCCGCCATGCAGATTATTTTTTCTGTATCAATGTCTTCACTAACACGCACGTGAGGATAATTTTTTTTAAATTTGAGATGCCAAACTCTTTGCTGCGGATTCGTTTCATCAGGCAAATAACCAAAGTCAATAATCCGACCGGTACTCATTATTGCAGGCACTTTATCTGGCAGGGCTTCAGCGCCCGCCTCAATCATTGCCGTATTATGGGCAACCCAGGGATCTTCACCACTTGCTTCCTTTCGAGCACGACGCTGAAATATGTACGAAACCAGCAACATCCCCAGCACAAAGCCAACGATGAAAACAATAACTCGATCCCGATTATTCATGACAGTTTGATTAGTGTTTAGTTGAGCAAGCCTGTAAAGAGCAACCACCAAGTGTTATAGCAAAACTTATGATTATTTGTACAGGTGTAGTCGCCTCGCTCAGTCGAGGCGTTTTGTGGCCAGAACAGAAGTCTCACGGCGACACTGTCGACAAGCTCAAGTCTTAAAGAGTGCACGGGTAATTCTCTGTTTGGCTATAGACTCCGAAATTCACGAATCCGTAAAAAACAGTATTCAAGGTTCGACCTTCGGCATTCAGTCTCCAATGTTCACTCTATGGCCAAAACGCTTTATTTACTGGATGGCATGGCGCTTGCTTATCGCGCCCACTTTGCCCTAATCCGCAACCCGATCATTACTTCAACAGGCATCAATACATCTGCCATCTTCGGATTTACCGGAACCTTAATTCAGCTGATTACCAAACAGCAACCATCTCACCTGGCAGTTGTCTTTGATACCTCAGAACCGACCGAACGCCACAGAATTCACCCGGAATACAAAGCCCAGCGGGAAGAGATGCCGGAAGACCTTGCGACTGCGCTTCCACATCTCAGTCGCATTGCTGAGGGCTTCGGAATTCCTGCGCTTACTCTGGATGGCTACGAAGCGGATGATATTATCGGCACGCTCGCACACCGCGCCGAGGCAGATGGCTTTGACGAAATTTTTATGGTGACTCCGGACAAAGACTTTGGCCAGCTGGTCACCGAAAAAATCAAAATGTACCGTCCCTCACGTCAGGGAGACGGCGTGGAGATCCTCGGCATCGAAGAGGTAAAGAAAAAGTGGGACATCCGCCGTGTCGACCAAGTGATTGATATGCTCGGACTTTGCGGTGATACTTCAGATAACATTCCAGGAGTCCCGGGGATCGGCCCAAAAACAGCAGCGAAACTACTGGCTGAATACGATACAGTCGAAAATCTCATTGACCATACGGATGCGCTGAAAGGCAAACAACAGGAACGCGTACGAGAACATGCTGACCAGGCGCTCCTCTCTAAAAAACTGGCCACCATCTTACTGGATGTTCCAATCACTGTTGACTGGGAAAGTTTAGAACTTGCTCCTCCAAATAAGGAAACCCTTTCACCACTTTTTGCAGAGTTTGAGTTTCGCACATTTGGCAAGCGTCTATTCGGCAGCGAATTCGCCCGACAGCAAGCGCCCGCCGATCTGATACTCATGAGCGAGGACGATGAAAAAGCCCTCGCCAAAAAAAAAGAAACTGCTCAGGGAGAACAACTCGATCTATTGCCTGAAGTTGCTTTTAAACGATTTGAAGATGTAAAAACGGACTATCGTATCGCTAATTCCGAGGCTACCCTAAATCAATTGATTGAAGAACTGAAAGCTGCCGGAACGTTTGCCTTCGACACAGAAACAACCAGCCTCAATCCACGTAGCGCACGACTAGTTGGTATCTCCTTTTCTACAAAAACAAACAGTGGCTGGTTTGTGCCGATGCCGGATGATCTGGATGCAACTCAGTCGATCTATGAGATACTCCGCCCGCTGTTTGAAAGCGACAAATCCGTCAAAATCGGCCATAATCTTAAGTTCGATATATCCGTTCTTGCCGAACAGGGTATCGATGTTGCTGCCCCCTGTTACGACACTCTTCTGGCACACTCGTTGATTGATCCCGAGCGGCGTCACAATCTCGATTCGCTCGCAGAGGAATTTCTGCAATACAGCCCAATTCGCTTCAGTGAACTCGTACCCGATGCCAAGAAAGGCCAAACGATTGACTATTCAAATGTAAGTCCCCGTGATCTGGCAAATTACGCAATTGAAGATGCGGACGTCACCTTGCAGTTATGGCAGCTATTCGTGAAAAAACTTGAAGAGAGCGGCCAGCACAAAGTTTTTTATGAAATCGAAACACCGCTTCTGCCTGTTCTAGTTGCCATGGAGCGCGAAGGCATCCTGCTAAATGAAGCTACACTTAAGGAAATCGGTCGATCCATGGACGATCAGATTTTTCAATTGAGCGATTCCATTCACAAAACCGCCGGTCGCGAATTTAACCTCAACTCGCCGAAACAACTCGGCGAAGTTCTTTTTGATGAACTCAAACTAGTCGAAAAACCGAGAAAGACCCGTACTGGCCAGTATGCCACTAATGAGCAAGTTCTCACTGCACTGGCTCCTAAGCACACCATCGTTGCCGAAATCCTGGAATATCGTCAGCTCACCAAGCTCAAGAGCACATACGTTGATGCTCTACCTCAGGCAATCGATCCGAAAAGCGGACGCGTGCATACCCATTATGGTCAAACGCAAACCACAACCGGACGACTTTCTTCCAACGACCCAAACCTACAAAATATACCTATTCGCAGTGCGCGCGGGCGCGAAATCCGCAAAGCTTTTGTCCCTCGTCCGGGGTGGAAACTACTCTCAGCAGATTACTCACAAATCGAACTCCGCATCCTCGCCGCCCTGACCGAAGACGAGGGGCTGCTTACCGCTTTCCGCGAAGGCCGTGATATTCACGCTGCAACCGCAGCAAAAATCTTTGGTGTCGACCTGAACGACGTTACCCGTGAACAACGCAGTACCGCAAAAATGGTCAACTTCGGCATCCCTTACGGCATCTCCGCCTTTGGTCTGGCACAACGACTCGGTACTGTTTCCCGCACTGAAGCACAGGCGATTATCGATAGTTACTTCAAACAATTCCCGGGAATCCCCGACTACATGAACCAGATACAGGAATCCGCCCGCGCCAAAGGCTACGTTGAAACCATCACTGGCCGTCGACGTTACCTGCGCGACATCAATTCCAGCAACGCCACCGTGCGTTCGGGCGCCGAGCGCAATGCGATTAATATGCCGATTCAAGGTACCGCTGCTGACATGATCAAAATCGCCATGGTCCGGATTCAGGAGTCTTTGGCTCGGCATCAGCTGCAAACTCGAATGCTGCTTCAAGTGCATGACGAACTGGTTTTCGACCTTGCGCCGGACGAAGAACCCACCATCCGCGAGCTCTTGGACAGCGATATGAAAAACGCCCTGGATCTTAAGTGCCCAATCGAAATCGACATCGGCACCGGCGACAATTGGCTGGAAGCACATTGATGCTACTCAACTACTATGCACTGAAAATGCATAATTTTTACTAACGTGCTGTGACAATAAAAGCCAGCTAAAACAAAAAAACCCGCAAGTAGCATTTTGTTCAGTTTAAATCCTAGTTGATCATCCTTATAGTAGATCCAAGTTCTTGAAATTTACGTAGGCTTCGTCAAAGACGGCGATCTCGCCTTCCTGCAAGCCTGCGCACAGAGCAATCATACGACTGCTGTCATGATGCGAGGCTTCTTCAATGACCGCAAAAGAGTTTAGCAGCGTGGTGACGCAAGGCAGCACACACATCATTTAATCCAATGCAATGAGTGAGCTGTGCAAAGAGCAGGGTGACCACATGGCCTCCAGGGCGAAAAGGTCCGTGACCTTTTCGCCACCTTTTGTACTGCTCGGTCAACGTGCGAACCGGGTGTAATTGCAAAAGTTGTCAGTTTATGCGGCCTTTTTGAGTTCTCTCCAGTATAGGTCTTCCTCTTTATTGGCACGAGCGAC
>CAZUYZ010000123.1:0-51489 GCA_964624365.1 uncultured Puniceicoccaceae bacterium | reverse complement strand
CGTAGGGAAGCGATTGACCTCTCCGATCATCGCCATCAGAGCGAAAGCTACAATGTGACGCACCCCCATCAGTCGCCAGAGACGAATCCACTTCGGACGCTTCAGCAGTTCTTTGATCATGAGCTCTTCAAGATGTTTGCGTCGCTTCTCAGTATGCCAGAGTTGCTAAAAGCTGTCGGTGATCAGCTCGGTTTGTATGTCACTCCATGCGCGCAGCGACAGTGCTTTATCCAATCCTTTTTGTTGAGTCAATGCGGTGCCTCCAGGCAAACGCACACAATCAATGCTCGTTCAAAAAGGTACGGATTCGGTTGCGCAGGCGCGTACAGTACCTGACGGCTGCACGGTGCGCAAAGAAGACCTCACGTTGCTCCCGTGTCTGTGGACGGCGTTTTGAAAGTGTCGTAAATCTGGCGGTTTGAAAGTACATTTTCTTCTGCATTTTCTTCCTGTAAAATTCTAAATAAATCTCTTCTTTTTGGTTCTTCTTCCCGCTTGATTTGGAAACGCTGACAATTCCTACTTGGAGTTGGATATGAAAGAAAAACCTAACTGCCTAGCTTGTAAACAGCTATTTGACAAGGATTCAAGGACTGTGAGTCGTCAAACTTTCTGCTCTAGGGCTGAGTGCCAGCGTGAACGTCGTAGGCGCTCTCAGAAGCTTCGACGTCTCAGGCAGGGCAGATCTGAGGATCGGCTGTCATCCGGCGGAATAAATTTCAATCGGCTTCAATGCGAAATGAAGCCGATTGAGGCCAAGTCGACTCTGGAAGACCCTTTTGTACAAGGACTTATATCTATGCTAATTGGAACCAATGATCTTGATGAGGTCAAAAATGCAATTCGCCGCTTAATTAAGCATGGTCAGAAACTCTAATCAGATAAATTGAAAGAGTAATATAACTCATTAATCATTAATCCTTTGCAGTAAAAATGTAAGGTTAATTTCAGTGAAAAAGGCTAAAGCCGTCAGATTATCAAACCGCCCATATCAACTCATTTTCACCCCGCCGCTCACACGTGTCTTTTCCACAGGCTGCCAAACAATTTTGGCCAGTCCACTGAGGTAGACTCGGGCCAGCTTAACAGCACTGTGTCGGTCATCATTGCAGAAGTTTTCCTTGATCTTGGAAGCCTGATGGTTCTCTAGCACCCAGACATGTGTAGCCCAGAGCATGAAAGCGTGAGGCCACTTCAAAGCTATTGCCCGATGCTTCCAGCACTAGCACGTCGTCTTTTTTCAGAGACTGCTTTGCCCAGTCTTCCAGTCGAGCGGTCGCCAAGCGGTCTTTGACTCAGAGTGTCTTTGATAGATCTGCAGAGGTTTTTTCAATAGCCGCAGCGGCAAACACATCCGGATGCATATCCAGCCCGATAATTGAAAAATCCTTAGGCGACGCGCGCACTTTACTGCCTGTCAACACGGCGGTTACGTATACCTATACGCTCCCTTGTGTTGCAGTTGTAAAGCCACACGCCTCACTCTATTGATAAATCGGGTTAAAATTGCGTGTGTCGTGCCACCTGTTTCCTTTTTGTCAGGTAGGCTTAGTCTTTTTCCATGTTAACCACAGAATAAATCCCGCGAATGCGCCACCGAGGTGTGCCCCGCCCGATACTCCCACTCGCGGGCATCTAACCAAATAAAATGGCAATGGGTGCAAACATCGATCGGGTACATGCCTGCAGGAGTATTCACAGGAACTTCTTCCATGTACTGGTTACAACCGAGGCATTTATACTTGCGTGGATACTCTTGCTGCTTTGCCCCTTGCCATATTTGATTGATCGTATCTCGATGGACAAATTTACGAAGCAAAGAAATCGTGATGGCCGTCCCTTCACATAAACCGCAATGCCAGAAGTTGCCAAATTCATTTTGGCATTTAACCAGAGTCGATGAGCATTTTGGACATTGCATTGCTTTGTTTACAATGCATTTCGATTCCTAAAGCAAAGACTTTCGGGAAGATTAATATCTTCACAGCATCCCTATGGAATGGCTGAATGGCTGTGAAAAAATAAAAAATTGACTTGATTATTTTTGTGCTTTAAGACAGCCCACAATTTTACAGTTGTTGGAGGGCTCGAATTTAATTTGTTTTGGCACATAAAAATACATTTCAGCAATCTATGTTCGAGTTGGAAACGCTTGAGCCCAGGATTATGTTGTCAGCTGACAGTATAGCTGGTGCTGCTATGCAAGCTGAGCAAATTGTTGTTGAGACTGTCTCGAAAAAATCTGGGCTTTCAACTTTCAATAACAATGATGAATTAAAGCTTAAGCATACGCCATTTTCTTTAGCCGAATGTTTTGAGGATGAAGAACAAACTGAAAATAATCAGTCTGAGCCAGGTTTTGATTCAAGTTGTACAGAAGGAACTTCCGGTCAGAGCCAGAATGCTAGTTTGGCTAGAATGGTTGCTCCCAATTTACCAGGTCTCGAATTAAAGAGTAACAATCTTGATAGTATAAAAAGCCAGTTGGTTTATCTGGAGTTAAATCCTGAAACAAATATAACTTATCAAGGTCCTGAAGTGATTGGCCCTTTTGATACTGATGGGTTTAATCTTCCAGAAGGCTTGGAAGGACTTGAGGATGAAGTTGTTAATCAGGTCATAGAAAATGTTAACAAGAGATTCGATGGGTTGATTACGTTAACTACGGCTCAATTAACAGTTCCACATTCTACCATTTATTTCAGCAGTGATGATGACCCTTTTTCAAAGTATGGTTCATTTTTGGGGGTAGCCGAAGGAGTTGATGTCGATAACGAGAACAAAGAAGATAATGCGTTTGTTTTTACAGGCATGGCTTTGAAGTCTGGTATGAGCAAAGAAAGTGCTGTGTCCATTTTGACTGAAGTTGTCAGCCATGAAGCTGCACGATTGATCGGTTATGCCAATAGTGAAAATTACCCGAATTTCTCACAAAGCCCTTTGAGTGAAGTTGCATTCGAAATGTATAGTGGCAACTATTCGCATCAATGGTTTGTTGAGCAAGGATATGAGTTTTTTAAAAGCCAGTTTGGCGCGAGTGAAATCGATCAGTATTTGTACGAACACGATCCAAATGACATTTTTAGTCCCTTGCTGTATGAGCGTGATTATCAGTTCGACAATGAATATCTCTACGAACGATTAACAGCTGGTGATGATTATCTCGTTTTACAGGATGCAGATGGAAATCGTTACAAACAATCACTGATTCGTTATGCTTTTGATGAAAGCAATCGCTTGACCATCACAGATGCACATGGGACAGAATTAATGCTGGAAACTGTTGGTGGAAAAAAACAAGTCGTTTTTGCACAAGACGGGAAGTCATATAGTAAAGATATCGATGGCAATGATGTTTTGCTCACAGATAGTGATTTAATTTCTCCTGACACGGTTGTTTATCGGCTCGACAGTAATGGCCTTTTCTTCACTGACGAAGCTGGCAATCTGGGTAAGATGATCGGGGACGATTTTTCTACCATCGAATCCAGTGCTGCAGGAGCTGGATACACGATAGCGGATCTGTACGTCGTGGAAAGTGATTCAGTATTGCGTGAATATTTTGCTGGTTATAACAACAGTGTAATCGAAGGTGTTTTCGATCAGGATGTAATTGATGTTCTGGGTTTGGATTTGTCTGCGGATTATCCTTTCGTTGATAATCCCTGGGGAGATGCAGTTCCACTATTCCGGCATTTTTGGGATTACGATTCAAATGACTTTTCACGTGTTTTTGACGATGGTCCTTTCATAAGTCCTTTGAACTATCAATCTGCAGCAAATCGGGTCATCCAGCTATTTACCGGTGGCAGAGGTTTGGATGGAGATTTAGATTCGGATTGGGGAGATGGTCAGGGAGCGGTCGCTGATCTTGGGATCGAGGCCCTATATAAAAATCAAAATGATAAAGACCTGGCCTACTATTACTTCGGCCATGCTCTCCATCTTTTACAGGATTTAACACTTCCAAGCCATGCATTAAATGATTTCCATGGTGGTAGTGTTACTCACTATGCTCCGCTACACGATTACGTTGATGGCAGAATATTCAATACGAATGAGAATTTAGGTGAACATGGTGCAGCGAAATTTGATGACTATAATCTGAGTCGTTACGAACAATGGTTATTTGATGCTACCGAAGAGGGAGTCGGGCGTAAAGACGATAGCAGTACCTTTTACACGAAAGACATTAGATCTGCATCAGCGTTTCAACCACTCGCCTGGGACCCTGACTATATTGGCGGTTTTAATATGAATGGCGTTCAAACTTCTTTGGATGCTGTTGGTAGTATTAGTAGAGAATCGGATTATGAGTTTATTGCCGATGAGTATTTACCACTTTACTTAATGTTATTGGAAACTGCTGGCTTAAGCGATGATTTCGATAGTGGTGATACAGATGGGCAGGTCGATCAAGGAAGTCGAAATGACGATGATAACGGTGATGGTACCCCGGGCGATTATGCGGACTGGACGCGGTTTGAACTGGATCAACTCGCTAATTTAATTATTCCACAAACCCTGCGGGTCACTGCAGAAGCTATTCGCTATTTTTATTCTCGTATCGACCAACAAGCGCCAGAGGTGGAGTTAATAAGCGATGGTTTAGTAGAAAATATCACCAGTACCGATATCAGCATCAGTGCACGGGCAACGGATATTAATACGGGTAATACGGGTGTTGGTAAACGATTGTTTAACATCGTTTACAAAGAAAAATCGCCCGGAGGAGAATGGTCAGAGTGGAAAGAGTATACTGATTGGAAGAGTCAGATGGATCAGAGTGTCGGACAAGACGGTAACTATACTACACTGGATGTAACCTTTACTGGTGAACTGGGCAATTCTTATCAATTTGTGGTAGAGGCTGAGGATGGCGCTGGTAATATTGCCAATGTAAAGTATAACGGCGCCACCATTATTACACATGGATACCAGGCCATTAATAATGGAGGTAATGCATTATATAAAATTGCAGAAGCTGTTGTAGAAAGGGCAGGTGGCTGGTTGTTTGACTATGATGTTCGCGGAGATGGCAAAAATAGCCACTATGATGCAGTGAGAGTGACACCGGCAAATCCAGCCGCTGTTGATCGTAGAGAAGCTGTTGTAATCTATGATTGGGCTGCTGGAAGTAATGAATTTTCTTCCGGGTGGGGAGAGGCTGCTGCGGACGGGTTGTTCAATTTACTGGTTGAGCTGGACTTAGTGGATCCGGCAAAAGGTTCAAGCAATGAGATACCGTTGCACTTTATTGGTCATAGTTTTGGAACGGCTGTGACCAGTGAAACCATCGAGCGTTTAGCAGCGTATGATGTGACCGTCGATCATGTTACTTATCTTGATCCACATGACTTTGAACAAGGTGCATTGTTTGTCGATGGATTCCAAGAGATGTTCACACTTGGAGAGCCCGAAGGTTATGGTGTGTCGGTATGGGATAATGTTGAATTTGCGGATGCTTACTATCAGACCCGTGGACTCAGCGGTTCATCCATATCTAATCCTTTCGCCCCGCTGGGTCGTGCGGTTCCGGGAGCTTACAATCTTTTCATGAGTGACGATGAGGGATTGCCCGGCTTAATTGATTCGGATTCACCTTATGCAGCGATAGATGTATCTGGGGATCATAGCTGGATATGGAATAGTTTTTATCTGGCCACCATTCTCGGAGAATATCCGGAGGGTGCGCTTGAGCCAGCCGTTGCTTTTGATCTCTCTACAACTGGTTACGCTTTGAGTCGATTGGGTGATCCAAACTATGTTGACCCCAGTCTGCGTTTAAGGAATAATTCAGCGTATGCTCCTAATTTTTATGATCTACCTAATGCTGGTCATGATCGCAGTGAACCTAGCCTGGTTGATACTGCCACCGGCGGACCTGATGCCACCAGCATACCTAATGCTGCCGGCTTAGCTAATCTGGGTTTGACGGAGAGTCAGGTGGAAAACGCAAGTTGGGCTGCACAATGGGATCCAAGTACATTATATAATGGTGATTTCGAATTTGCCGGTGATGCCCATGATGTCATTCCTCTGAGCAGTGCAAATCTTATACCCGGGTGGTCCTATCATGGCGGCGGTGGCAGTGGCCAAGTTCAGGAAGATTCTAATGACGGTGATTATTACTTGGAACTGACAGATGGGAACAGTAGCCGAACACACAACCTTTTCTATTTCCCGGGTACAGAAAGCCATTTGAGCTTTAAATTGCAAATAGAAGCCGCTGATTTGAATAATTTGTTTAATGTCAGCCTTGGAGGTCAAAGTATTTACAGCCAACGCACTCTAAGCGTGGATGCAGGCTATCAAGATATTATCGTAGAAATCCCTGAATCGCTTCGAGGAGAAACGAATACCTTAGAGTTTTCTTTACTAAATGATTCAACGACTGCTGTGGTTCGTATTGATGATATAATTATAGAAACAAATTCGTCCGCAGCTAATTTAGTCTCGGGTACAAACTCAGATACGCTTGATTTTACATCACCTGAATACGATACTACGAATATCTCTGTAACCATTAGTTCAAATGGAACTACCAGAATTAGTGGCTTATCAGTTGGTGGCGTCTATTCGGTATCCGGTATTACACAAATTAGTGGCAACGTAAATGGTTCTGGCTTTTTGGAAATTAAGGGTCCGGATGTGCAAACAACATGGACATTTGATGGTGCGAATTCCGGTAGCCTTACGTTTACTAATAACGGTGGTTCAGGAGCTGCAGTAAATTTCAATAATGCTAACAAAATCGTTGGAGGTACAGGAGAAGATGAATTCAATATCGGAATTGCGTACAATCAGCCAATCGAAATAGTTGGAGGAGCAGGCAATGATACATTGATCGTATCTTCGGGAACAAGTGCCAGTATCAATTTTGATGGAGGAGATGGCAATGCTGATACCATTGTCAATCAGCAGGGAGGTACTTTCACAAGTAAAACAGCTGAGACTTTTATCGACAGGCCACTGCTGTTTATTCACGGTTTTGGTGGAACGTTTCCCGATTTTACTCTGAGCGAAGATTCTGGTATTCAAGGAGATAGTCTTTTTGAAGAATGGCTTTTGAATCGTGGTTTATCTCCCACACGCTTAGCACTGGAACCGCTTTCAAATGCCAACTCAGACATCATTCAAACATTTGATAACCTGGGCTATGTCGATGGCACTAACAATGATTCTGTAAGCGGCACATTATTTACGGTTCTTTGGGACTGGCGTGTGCCCGTCGCAGAGACTGATTCTAATGCCAATGGTGTGTTAGAAAGTGTAACCGCCGCATCTTTGATTGATGATACCTATGATACGTCGCTGGATTACCTTTCTCACTATATGGCTGAGGCTGTTGCAGACTGGACAACACTTACGGGTACGGCGCCCAGTGGCTTTGATGTGGTAACGCATAGTACCGGGGGGCTCGTATCAAAAGCTTACATTCAAAGTGCAGCCTATAATGAAACCAAGACCGCTGACACTGCACATTTATTGCCAATTAATAATTTGATTCAAACAGGTGTTCCCAACCAAGGTGTTGGGGCTACATTTTTTCTATTGAATAATAACTTTAATTCAGGTGCTTCGTCGCGCTTTTTATCACGTACTATAGGTGACGCTTACAGACTTCATTCTGACGGAATTGCAGTATACAATCCTGATGGAACTATTCTTAGCGCTGCTACTGCAAAAGAATTTGTTGGCAAGTATGTTGGGTCTATGCAGAGTTTGCTTTCGGTCTATAATATTATAGACGATATTGAGGACGATGAAGAGGTATTTCGAGCGTTTGATACTACAGATGAATTTTTTAATGTTTTGCTAGATGACCTGAATAAAAATGCTGTCGATGAGTTCGTTGCTCGTGGTGATTTGAATGTAATTTATGACAATTTAAGTGCAGAATTTAGTGTTGCAGATGATGCAGGTGATGGTGATGACGTTGTGACTTTCGCTGAACTCATCGCTCATTATGACGCTCCTGCCAATGGTGGTAACGATGATGGTTCACTCCAAACGAGTGAAGTACCTTCACTGCTGGCAGCAGCAGATACTCATGGGGACGGCAACAATATTGTGACTTATTCCGAGCTACTTCGCCTTCATGATAAGCAAACTTCCATTGTATATAGTGACCAAATAGCAACAAAAGATCTTCTCATAAAACATACAGGTCCGAAGCCTTCATTAGGCTTGAAGAACGAAATTTTGGGTATTGATGATGTTTTGATTGGTGATCTGCCGAGGTCTGATGAGATATGGTATCAAATAGCAGAGGATCCGACGGGTGATGGCACTGTTTCTAAGTTTTCCGTTATAGATGGTTTTTCTGCGTCACGTTTGGTTGACGTGTCTGCTTTAGCTGCAACTGCAGTAAGTCACACAGGCATTGTCCAAAATGAGATATCCCAGCGTAAAATTGTTGAGCTACTAGGGGTGACTGATGAGGATAAGGCAGTTATTTCTACTGATTTGCTACGTCCTATAACGGATGTTGTTGTTATTTTAATAGAACAAGGTATTCTCAATCCTGTGCAATTGATGAAGGATTTGTATGGAGAAACCAAAGAGCGTATTAGTGGTCTGGTAGACGTCGCCAACACCGCTTTAAATGCACCGTTGCCAGTTGTCGGGAAAAGTTTAAAAGATCTCATAGGCGATAAGCTACCGGATCTAAAATTGAATGAATTCATCAGTGGTCTGGAAAACACGGTTGCCAATGCATTGGGCAACACAGTTCAAGATCAACTGAATAATCTCGAATCGTTAATTGAAAACGCCCTTGGACTTGAGAGTACTGAATTTAGTATTAATGAATTGGATAACGGTGTAGATGATGGAGCACAGGAAAAGGATATTCTCAAAACCGGGAATCTTACGATCGGATTTGATATTAATCGCACTGCCACAATTGATCTGTCTTCCGTTGGCCCGATAACGATAAATGGAACACCGCTGACTTTATCTGCGGGTATGGATTTGGAATTTAGTATCACTCTTAGCTTAAGAGACTTTTTCTCGGTTATTGGCGATGACAGTAGTTCTGCGGCAGATGCGCTTACATTCAATCTGGTTGAATTTGCCATCTTCGGTGATCTTAGCCGTGCTGCGGATTCTGCGAATCCATTGAGCTTTGGCGCCCTTACTCTTGAGGATGGCAGCGTTAACTTTAGATCAGAATTTGATCTTGTTCTTTATGACCCGGATAATCTTCAAAATAATGACACTGAATCCGTTGATGTCGACCAAACCGTAACATTTGCCGATATGCTTACTGTTGGTAGTGATTTGATTTCTTTTGATCCAGGGAATACACAATTTACTTTCGGTGACTTAACCACGTCGGCCAAATTGTCCATCAATGACACGGTTTACATTGAAGGTATTATCAACTTCGAAGGTACGTCCGGTGATTTGATGATTGCTGATAGCTCTGTTGGCACGCTTTTGGAAGATGTTGATTATACGCTGATAACTGCCACGGATGTGAGTGGTTTTGTTGGTACAGGTTACGATACAATTGATGAAGTTGGCTTGAGCATTGATGACTTGGATTTAACGCTTTTGTTCTTTAATGACGAAGGCGCAGACCAAAGCACAACTGTGGATGATACCCAATATACCGCACTCAATACAACTATAGATTCAGCATCGTTTACAGGTCTGGATCAATTTTCGATAGCCGTTTCCAATTTGTCGGTGCAGTTGAACCAGACAAGTGATTCCGCCAATCCAGACAAAGTGCTTGATTTTGATACGAGTGGCAATGTAGCAGGATTCTCGATCGTGCCTATGAGTACAGGCCCACCGGCACTAAATTTCGAAGGTGAAAATGGCGCCCTACTTAATGTTGCAGGTCTTTTGACGCTTACCGTAGACAATATTGCTTATGTAGCTGCAGGTTTTTCACTCACTAAGGAAAGTGTTGATAATGTTGACGACCCCGACGATGACTCTGATCCAGCACTAACCCTGAGTGGTGATCTGCTTAATTTAACTTTAACCAGTGTCGATCTGTTTGCAGGTACAGGTGCGACTCTGAATACAGCAGATAGTACACTCACAATTGATACTGACAATGCAGTTGGTTTTGGAGTGAGTGGTGGTAGTTTAGACCTCGCCGTACTGACTGCTTCAGATGGCAGTAAATACACCGGTATAGAAGCTAGCCTTGAATCAATTAACTTCCACGGTCCAGCCATATTGGAAGATATCCAGATTAGTAAATTGGTTGTCGGCTATAACAATACCAGTGTAGACCAAGGTGCTGTCCTTGACTGGAGCCCGATCACTGAAACTCCTGTTAGCTTGTCTACAGGAGGCACAAAAGTAGATGGCAACTTTGGCTTCAGTATTGGTGATATGTTCTCAATAGCCACTGACTTTGAATTTAAGAAGTGGGGCGGCATTACTGGTATCGACGATCCGGACAGCAGTGGATCGTTTATGAGCGGTGATCTCTTTAGTTTAGATTTTATTAATATCAAAGCCTTCGCAGGTATAGGCGCTAGCCTGAGTAAGCCGGCGGTTGGCGATATTGATCTGAGTTTCCTCAGTGACGCAGTCGGTTTTGGAATTGGAACAGATGGAGCTGGTGGAGGTTCTGCACTCGGTTCGCCTGATTTTAATTTCTCTCTATTCCGAAATTCAGCCGGTGAAATTTACACTGGTTTGAGAGCCAGCTTGCCCGGCGCATTCCAGGGGCTACCAAGTGGTTTCGACATTGATCTTCTTGATTCATTAAGTTTATCGTTTGGTTCTGCTAGCGGTGGAGGTAATCTACTGGATTGGAATGGGTTTAATACATCTAACAACCTCAACATTGATACGGGTCTTGATTTACTACCTGAAAGTCTCAATGAAATCAGCAGTAGCATCAACCTTAGCTTGGATGGGTTCATTTCTCTGAAGGGTGACTTCTCCATCAACTTTGACGACAGCACATTTACATTCGATGATCCGGACGCCGATCCGGCTACCACCATAGACGCCAATTTGCTGACGTTTAGTTTAAGCGGGGTTAATTTATTTGCCGGTACTGGGGCAACATTCGCAAACGACGGTACGCTTGATCTTTCAGGTAACCCGACTGGATTTGAAATAACCAACGGTAATCTGGATTTAGCCATTCTCAGAGCAACCGATGGCCGCAGATACACTGGTTTAGAAACCAGCACGAGTAACATTCAAGTTCATGGCCTGGATGACTTAAGTGTTCAAGTTAGCAGTCTGAACGTAGCCTATAATGGTACCACCAGTGCAACAGATAACAAACTGGATTGGTCTTCTCTGAATATCGACGTCGATAACGACGGAACTGCTGACCTCAACAATTTAACCGACAGTCTGGATTTGGACGTCAGCGGCACGTTGGAACTAAGCATTGATAGTATTGTAAGAGCTGCCGGCGCATTTTCGGTTACTCAGCAGACAGGTCTGACGATTGACGATGGCACGGAACCCACATTTACCGGAGATCTCCAGTCGATCAATCTGAGCAACGTTTATTTATTTGCAGGCACAGGTGCCGGTGACTTTGAATACAATGGAACTGATGGAGCCTTAAGTGGAATTGATACAAGCAATGCAACTGGGTTTGAAGTCTCTGGCGCCAGCCTTAACCTTGCTACCATCACCGATAGTGCGGACAGAAGCTTTACAGGGATATCGGCTGATATAGCCACAGCTAACGCAGTAAGCTTTGACAGTACCTTGACGTTTAACATTAACGAGCTAAACGTTCTTTCAAATATCGGCTTTACCGATCCTGATACCTCAGTCACCACCCGGGTGGATTGGAGTAACCTTACGGATGATGGCATCGTTAGCGGTTTTGAGGGTCTGGTAAGTGGATTAGAGCAGCAGGTTGGCCTAAGTCTTCAACTCAGTGTCGATAGTTTTGTCGACGTTTCCGGTGATTTTACTTTGGCTCAATCTGATTTAGGTACGGAAACCATCAGTTTGACCGGTGTTAACGTAAGTGCGAGGCTGGAAGCGAATGCAGGTCTGTATGTGGAAGTCAGCGGTGCGAACTTTGGATTAATATCAGATCGGGTAAGTGGGGGACTCGTCTTTGAATCTCACGGAGGGGCATTGGATGCACAAATTGCAGGGCTGGCCGGTTTTGGCGCAGATGACGTCAGTGTACGTTATGCAAATGCAAGTGCAGCAACTGTAGACAGCAGCACAGTTGTAAATGCGAATACAAGCTTCGCCTTTACCCAGGAAATTACTGCGGATACCATTGTCTTTGAAGTCACCGGTTTTGAAGTCACCGTATCGAACTTTGTCGAGATCACCGGAGGGGCATTAGGTTTCTCGAAGGTTGCCGATGAGATCGTTGCGGTTGGCAGCGGCGTGTCGATGAGCCTGGAAGCCGGACCCGCCAGTTTGGAGATCAGCGGAGCGAACTTCGGCTTGAAATCTGGCAGCAGCGGTACGGCGTTTGAGACGAGCGGTGGTAGTTTCAGCGCGAACCTTGGACCGGTCGGTAACGCTACGGCTTCGACTGTTTCGGTGAGCTATACCGATGCGGGCACGAGCATCGCCAAAGACGAAGCGCTGACGGTGGGTACGGCGACGTACACCTTTACTGCAGACATTGCTACGGACACAACTGCGGTAGAAGTGACTGGCTTTACCGCAAGTGTTCTGAATTTTGTGGACATTACCGGTGGTGTTTTGGGCTTCGCTAAGGTCGGTAGTGATATTGTGGCGGTTGGCAGCAATGTGTCGATGAGCCTGAGCGCCGGTTCAGGATTTGTCGGTATCAGTGGAGCGGATTTTGGTTTGCAGTATGGCACGAGCGGCACGGTGTTTGAAACTAAGAATGGCAGTCTCAGTGCATCTTTAGGCATTCTCGGGACTCCAGTTGCCTTGGCAGTGAACGTGCGCTACGCATCCGGTACAGGCGTGAGTGTAGGGGGGCAGCTAACTGCAGGTGATGATGTTTATACTTTCGACAGTGATATTGCCAATGGCACTAATGCGATAGAATTAACGGGCGGCTTTTCCGGAACTACCCCGTTGGCAGGTTTCGATTTTAGTGGTGAGAGGTTGGCTTTCGGTAAAGTTGGCTCGGATATCGTTGCCGTCAGTACTGATGTAAGGGTAGTTGCAGTCTTTGGTTCAATTGTCGTGGCTGTCGAAGGAGCAGATTTTGGTTTTCAGTATGGTCCAGACGGAATGATTTTTGGAACATCCAATGGCGCTTTTTTAGTGCAGGGAGTGGATGAGCCTATTATCAGTTTGTTAGCTACTGATGTAAGGATAAGCTACGCATCTGGCAGAAGCATAAGTGCAGGAGAACAGATAACTGTAGGCTCGACGGTTTATACTTTTGATGAAGACATTGCCGATGGTACGTCTCTTATAGAAGCAATGGGCGTATCTGGTGAAGTTATTGGCTTTGTTAATATCACAGGTGGGTCCTTGGCCTTTACTAGCAATTCGGATGACGATCTCGTTGCGGTTGGTAGCAACGTATCGATGAGTCTAAACGCTGGCCCGGTTGGTATCGGGGTTGACGGAGCGAACTTTGGCTTGAAGTCCGATAGCAACGGGCTGGTTTTTGAGACGAATGGTGGTAGCTTTAGCGCTGATTTAGGGCCTGTTGGTATGGCTACGGCATCGACTGTGACTGTGAGTTATTCCGATGCGACTGCGAGTGCTGCCAAAGACGAGGAGCTGACCGTGGGTACGACGACGTATACCTTTACTGCAGACATTGCTGCGGACACAACTGCGGTAGAAGTGACTGGCTTTACCGCAAGTGTTCTGAATTTTGTGGACATTACAGGTGGTGTTTTGGGCTTCGCTAAGGTCGGTAGTGATATTGTGGCGGTTGGCAGCAATGTGTCGATGAGCCTGAGCGCCGGTTCAGGATTTGTCGGTATCAGTGGAGCGGATTTTGGCTTACAGTACGGCACGGATGGCATGGTGTTTGAAACCAAGAACGGCAGTTTTAGTGCCTCTCTGGGTGATTTTCAGATCACAGCCTCGTCGGTCAATGTGCGTTATGCATCCGGTACGAGCGCAAGTATGAACAGTCTACTGGATGTAGGTTCGCGTATCTATGCTTTCGACAGCGATATTGCCGATGGTACTATTGGTATCGAAATACCGGTCTTTGGCGGTGGTAGTGCAGAAGATGGATTCCCACTAATAATCGATAGTGGTGGGACTTTGGCCTTTGGTAAAATGGGTGCGGATATCGTTGCTGTAGGTACTGATATAGGTATACGTTTGTCTACTGCTGCTGACAGAATCTCTGCAGGCGTCCGTAAAGCGGATTTTGGTTTTCGGTATGGTCCGAATGGCACCGTTTTTGAAACTTCAAATGGCACTTTTGTTACAACTCTGTTTGTTGGCAGTGTTTTTGCCGAAAAGACGAGAATAAGCTACGCATCCGGCAGGAGCGTAAGTGCAGGTGAACAACTAACGATAGGCTCGACGGTCTATACCTTTGATGAAGACATTGCCGATGGCACCGCTTTGGTAGAAGCAATTGGTTTTGGTGCAATTATTGGTTCGCAGATTACAGGTAACGTAGTTGACTTGAACGGAGACTTTGAGTTTCGCAAGTCTCAAGATCTAATAACAGGAAACGATATAATCGAAGGATCCGGTAGTCTTGAATTAAATATTCGGGATTTTGTCCGCGCAGCCGGTGATTTTGAACTCACTGCCAGGTCTGGTGTTGATATTGATGACGGCGCTCTATCATTAAATGACGCTAGAGTGTTGGCAATCGGTGTCAGTAATGTGCATTTATTTGCAGGCACAGGCGCAGGCGACTTTGAATACAATGGAACTGATGGAGCCTTAAGTGGAATTGATACAAGCGATGCAACTGGATTTGAAGTTTCCGGCGCCAGCCTTAATCTTGCTACCATCACCGATAGTGCAGACAGAAGCTTTACAGGCATATCGGCTCAAGCAGAAGGCCTGGATGTTGTTGGTTTTGATACGTCTGTATTTAGTTTTGCGATTGGATTAGATCTGCTCTACAATGTTTCTGCTACAGATGACAGTAAGCTGGATTGGGACGCTCTTACTGCGGACGGGACTGTTACAGGTTTCGAAGGCTTAACGAATACGCTGGGTTTGCAGGTAGCGGGAACTGGCGACCTGAGCATTTCTGATTTTGTGCAGATTCGTGGTAGTTTTGCTATCAGTCAATCCGCTGACCTTATGGTGGATACTTCAGACGGTAGTTCGCAAAAATCTGTTTCTGTAACAACGATTGCTTTTGATAGTGTGGATGTGTTTGTCGGTGACGGTCCTTACTATACCGGAGACAGTGTGAATCCGACGACTAGTAGTGATGCTTTTGGACTGTTGCTTGAGGATGTTTCTCTGGCTATAGCGTTGTTTAGTGGTTCGGATAGCAGTCGTTATTATGCTGTGAGCGCTTACGCGGATACCATTGAGCTGCTCGGTTTGAATCTGGGTGATTCGGAATCATTTACGCTGAACGCCAGCGGTTACGGTATCGAAATTAATGGTGGTAAAGACAGCAGTAACAATGATGCGGCGATCGATTTCTCAACACTGACAGATGGTGCATTTACAGTGGCTACCGGAGGGGATGATGTTGATTTCGATTTCACATCGTCACTGCAAAGGGTATCTATCGAAAACGCTTTGCTGGCCATTGATCAATATGTTTACATTTCCGGTAGTCTCTCCTTTGCCCGTCAGCAGAATTTTGATGCCAGACTAGTCGGTGATTCATTTGATACAACTATGTCCGTCACTGCCTTTGGCGCGGGAAATGTCGATTTGTTTGTTGGCAGCGGTAATTATTTCGAAGATAATAATGACTCGAATAATAGTGGTAATCCTGACGGACAGATTGATTTTTACGATACACGCGACCCGGATGGAAGCGCTGTTGGTCTGGCTATGGAAAATGTAAACTTTGGTTTGGTCAGTATGCGTCCGACGGCAAATCAGAGCTTCAAGTATCTCTCTTTGAAAGCCGCTGCGGACTATGTGGGTATAGTGGGCATTGATGTGTTCGAGTTATCTGCTGCCGGCGTTGAGATCGAATACAACACAGTCAGCGCCCCAGTTGGTCAGAATAGTGCAAAGGTGGTTGATTTCAGCGCCAACAATTACAGCATCGACACCGGTAATGGTACTTTGGTCTTAGATCAGGGTAGCAAATACATACGTGCAACTGTAGACGAGGCGCGACTGAGAATCGACGATTACGTCATTGTTCAAGGATCCTTCGGTTTTGAAAAAGGCGCTACTTTTGATGCTGCTTTGAGTGGTAACAGCGGTACCAGGCAGGTCACTGCCATGAATGTGGGCGCCGAAAATCTGACGATGTTCTTCGGTGTCGACGGTCCTTACTGGGAAGATAGCAATGGCAATGGCATTATCGATGTGGGTGAGACTAATGATGATGCCATTGGCTTCGCAATTACTAATGCCAGCCTGGCGTTGTCCATCTTAAATCCAACCAGTGGTTCAAATACCAAGTATATTGCCATGAGCGCCGCAGCTGATCAGGTAGGCTTTGTTGGTGTGGATGTTTTCCAGATGGAAGCTGCCAACATTGCCGTAAATCTCAATTTGGCTTATGGTGGTGGCGCAGACAGTACGACCCCGGTGGTTGATTTCACTGCTACAGACTTTGACGGTGATGGCACTATTGATGCGGATGGGTTGGCTGTGTCGACGGGTACTTCCAGTTCAATCAATCTCAATGAAGCGCAACGCAGGATATTTGCTGCGGCTGACAATGTTTATATCAACGTCTCTGAGTTTCTCTATCTAACCGGTAGCATTGCTTTGGATCTGGGTACAACTGAGAGAGTTACTATAAACACAGGTATACCTGCCGGTGTGGCCAGCCTGGTTTCTCAGGATGTAATTGATTCCGTTAATGCGGCCTTGTCTGGCCTGACAGGCACCCTGGATACGCTTGAAAGTGATATCAGGACAGCGTTTGAGGGTGCCCTCAATACAGTGATTACAGCTATCACTGATCTAGTAGATGATGTTGTGGCTACTATAGTCAGTAATATTCAAGCAACGCTTGAAACTGCAAAAAGTGCGGTGACCTCAACAGTTGACTCTGCCTTAGGTTCAGCAACAGCCAATATTGGTGATCAGGTTATGTCTCTGCTGGATGATGCAGTAAATGGTATCACAGATCTCGTCGGAAATGATACTCTGAAAAGTATCGTAGGCAGTTTAATCAGTCCTATAAAAGATCTGGTTGGCGGCGTTTTCAGCAGTACGATAGAGAGTGTTTTGACGTCCATTGTTGATCGGCTCGGAAATTCTGTGTCGTCTGCCCTTGAAGCTGGCGCCAGCAAAGTGGATGCCCTCGTTAGTGAATTGGAAGCAACCATAAGAAAGGCTATAGATCCTCAGATTGATCGTTTGATTCTTGAGGTAAACCGAGTTATCGATAGCATACAAACGAGAATTGCGCCTGTTTTTGCCCGCTTGCGTGGCTTAGCCACGATGAGTATTGCCGATGGGATTGGTAGCATAGATGATGTTGCAGTCGAAGTCACCGCCCTTGGTATTAGCAATGCGACGGCTTTTGTTGGCTTGCCTCCATCAGGCGGCTTTGACCGAAGCAAGGCCTTTGCCGAGCAGGCCAATGATACCACTGGTCTGCTAATCGAAAACTTTACGATGGGGCTCGGTATTTTCGATCCTGTTGGAAGTGATCTGTTACCGTCCTTTACTGCAGCCAAGATAGATGCGGATGCGGCTTCTTTCCGTATTGGTGATGGTGACGATAATCCTGATAACGACTTCCTGTCCATCATTGCAGAGCAAATTGAAGTCAATCTTAACCTTGGTGGACCTATCGTATCCGGCGCTTCATCATTGTTTGGCAATGCAACGATTGATTTTGCTGCGAGCTTTTCAAGTGAAGGTGGTTATGTAGTGCAGACAGACACCAGTGGCACAAATCCAGTGTTGCTTGACTTTGACAGTGAAATTATCGTTGCGAGCATCGGCCGTGCGACTATCCAGATATCAGAATTCCTGTATATTACCGGTAGTATCGCATTTGAGAAAGGCACGGTTGAAACCTTCAATGTGTCGGATGGGTTGCTGCCTGTCGATGATATCGCCGGTATCGCTGATTTGGCAGGTGTGGACATAAACGATCTTCCTGTTGCCAATAGTATACCGGCGTTGGGCGCTACAACGACTGATGTTTCAGTCATCACTATTGGCGCTTCCAATGTAAATGCATTCTTCGGGTTAGAGGGGCCATACTGGACATTCAATAATGATCTGGTTGAAAATGGTGGTAACGGAGATGGTCTGATAGACGAAGATGAGGTAAATGAAGAGGCCGTCGGTATTGTGATCAACGATTTTGATTTTGGTCTGGCAACCATGAAGCCGACCCTTGCTGTAGATTTCAGCAAATATTTTGCGCTTAAGGCTACCGCTTCCGGTTTGAGTTTAGTGGGTATGAAGGATGTGACTCTTCAGGCCAATTCACTGCTAGTCGAAATTAACCAGTCCTCACCAACTGTATCTGGCTTGTCATTATTGCCGGTTATTGATTTTGCCAACACGGCTGAGTTTGCCGTGGATGAACGCCAGAATTTATTCGATTTCCTTGCTGGCGGTGACGATGCTATTTCACAGGATGATTTGGACACAGCATTTGGTGTCGGAAGTTACACAATAACTGAGCCGGTCACGACAGTTGACGGTTTGGTGGATCAGTTTGATACCAGCGGCGCTCCCCCGGTTTCAAGTAATCCGGTACCTGACGGAAAACTGTCTGTGGATGAAATTATCGAACGATTGGAGAGTAGTTACAAGACGGCAAATGAATCGGCTATTCGTGGTTTCGATGCAGACAATGACGGTAAGTTCGATCCTCCCGGATACGAAATAAATACAGGGGGTGATCCTGTCTACCTGACCATGGATTCTTCTCTCGTTCGGGCGCAGGGATCGGTTAATCTCAATATTCTTGATTCGATCATGTTGTCAGGTAGTCTGGCCTTCGAATTAGGCTCGACCAAAACGGTGACGCTTGCAGACACAAACCGCACTACAAAAGATGTCACCACGATGACAATCGGTGGCGCAAATATTTCCGCTTTTGTTGGCGTTGATGGTCCCTATTGGACGGATGTTGATCAAAATGGCGAAGTCACCTGGGCTTTCAACACAGGCGAGGGAGATGCTGCCAGTCGCACAATTAGCCAAGGTTCCGTAACGATCGGTTCGACAACTTATTCGGCAAGTGGCACGGCTGTTCTGCCAACCGATACGATCGTTACCTTGAGCAAGGATCAAATCGTAACGATTGGCGGTGCACAGTATGGTGATCTTAACAATGATGATATTGTGGATGCCAATGAAACCGCAGAATTGAGTGAAGAAGCGGTTGGTCTGGCGATTACCGATCTCGATTTTGGAATCGCTGTGATGGCTGCAACCGATCCGGCAGATTCAGGTGTCTATCTGGCCGGTAAGTTGGATATTCCTGACAACGGAGTCACTTTTGTCGGTCTCGATGACTTCTCTTTAAACGGCACTTTGGAAATTGAGTTGAACGTCGGCCTTGGTGCAAACGGTGCGGATGGCAGTGTTGATCCAATCGATTTCGAAGCTAGCTTTAGTGAAGTAACGGCATTGTTCGATCTGATGGACACCAGTGGCGATGGAATTGTCAGTGAGGCGGAGCAAAACGCAGCCTTGGCCAACGGCTATTTAGGTTATGATCTTATCTCTGTGGCAGAGTTGGTTGCCGTACTGACGCCTACAGAGCCAAACATCTCAATGACTTCGGTCCAGAACTTTCTTGATGACGGCTTCGATTCGTCTACTATAGATGCTCTGGATGTGGATGGTAATGGTCGACTCAACATCGGCTTTGAAGTCAATACCGGTAATGAGGCTGCACCGGTCTCACTGGATTTCGACAGCTTCTTTATCAGCATTCGGCTCGGTGGGGAAATTGAATTGCAGGATGTGTTCCGCATGTACGGTATCTTTATCTTTGACGTGGTCGTTGACGAGAATAGTGGTTCCAGACTCAGTGCCTTTGTTGCCGCGGGGCTTGAGGTCGGTTCAGACATCGGCAGTTCTGAGACCGGCGGTGATCAGATCTTCAACATGAATGCTCTCGGTGCGCTGGTAATTACCGGCGCCGGTATCGCGGCAGACATTGATGTATCCGTGTCCGTCGGCGGGGCGCTCAATGAATTCGTTAGCCTCGATGTGAGTGCACGTATGACGTTCAACTTTACCGGTGAAGAGCAATCAATCACCATCCCTGAAAACTATGTTGGCTTCCTGACAGGTGATACGCAACTGAATGGAGGAGAGGATGTCGATACTTCGCAGCTGGCAGGTCTGGTTGGCCCGCTGGATTCCCGTTTTGTGAGCAATGATGATGGTTCGGTAACATTTAATATCGCTGCAGGCGCTCCCAGCCTTGATGGTGGTAGCCACGATTCTGCAGGTAATGTCGTGCCGGGCGGAGGCTTTGATGCGCCATCCAACTACTTCCGTATTCAGATGAACGGCAACCTGACGATCGTTAATACGTTTACAATCTCTGCTGCCTTCCTGCTCAAGATAGATGATAATTCCATGGAACTTGGGTTCAACGGCTCAATTGACCTGGGCGGCTTTGTAACGCTTGATGTGGCCGGTGCCGCGGTGATTGAAAACGGTGTGTTTGCCGCCTACATTGACCTATCAGCAGGCATTAACATTGCAGGGATCGGAATTACTGGTGCCGGTTCGTTACAAATAAACACTGGCAATACGGACAAAACCGTATTTGATGCCTTAGGCGGAAGTCAGACGATAACTGCCAACACCTATAAGGTTGCTCTCGCTGCAAGCTTGGATTTATTTGGCATTTTCACTGCATCCGGCAGTTTCGAAGTCAGTTATGTGGGCGGTGATTTTTCGGTTACAATCGATGCCGAGATGGATTTCTTTGGATTGGCGATGGTCGATCTTTCAGGCTTCTTCAGCATTGCAAGTAATGGTGATGTTAGTTTTCGTTTTACCGGGACGCTCAATCTGAATTTAACCGTTGGCAATGGTGCAAGTGAATTTGGAATGACCGGAGGCCTTTCGATCACCCTTACCGAATCCAGTTTCACTGGCAGTGGTAATGTTGCTCTCGTTGTAGCAGGACAGGACATCAATATTGCTTCAGCCGAGATCAGTCTAAATTGGGTGGATGGCAGTTGGTCCATTTACGCAGAAGGCCCGCTCAGTGTATGGATTCAGGTCACCGGTAATTCTGATGGCACTTATTCAATTGACGGTGGATTTGGCGCCTTGAGCGAAGTATTTGATGCCATCGGTGATGCGGCTGAAGCAGTTGGCGAAGCAGTGGCTGAAGCAGCCCAGGCGGTTGCAGATGCATTTGAGGATTTGGGTGAAGCCCTCCTGGATGCTGGCGCAGAAGTATTGGAGTGGGTGGATGGTATCATTACCGATATTGGTGACCTGGTCGGAAATATCGGCGATTCCATATCTGAATTTTTCTCTGACAATAAAACAGAAATCGAGACGGTTGATGTCACTGCTTCAGTATCCAATTATTCAACATCCTATAATTCCAATACGGATGTGCTAACCATCAATAACAGCAGTTCGAATGAACTTTTACTAACCATAGTGAATAACCAGCTTATTATCGACGCATCTGATGAAACAGTTAATGTCACTGTTGCTGAAGAGGTCAAATATGAAAGAGATTGGGAGATTATCAGTTGGGGTGATTGGTACGAAGTAGACAGAACCGACATTGATAGAGATGTAGAATTCTCGAATACAAGCAGTATCAATTTGGCATCCATGCCAATATCAAGAATTGTTATCAACGGAACAAACAGCGCTGAAACAATTATTTTGGATAGTGCCATCAGTATTGCTGCCGAAGTATACGGTAATGGTGGCAATGACACGATCGTGACCGGAGCAGGCAATGATTATGTCGAAGGTGGCGCGGGGAATGATGTCATTTTCACTTACGAAGGTAATGATGTTTTGTATGGCGGGGCTGGCAATGACCGATTAATGGGCGGTATTGGCAGTGACGAACTCTACGGAGAATCAGGCGATGACTTGTTGGATGAAAATGAGTATGTCTTAGGTTTGGAGGACGAGAATGTTGATCCTACAACCCTTCTGGGCTTCGGTGATACCAACTTGCTTGATGGTGGCGCAGACGTAGACATTATAACCGGTTCTCCGGGCGTCGATACGATCATAGGCGGTAGTGGAGACGACGAAGTAATCACCGGTCTGTTCAATGATGATATCTATGTCTTCGAAGATGGATATGGAACAGACCTGGGCTCAGATATTGAGGGTGAAGAAACATTCGACTTTAGCCAGATTTCAGCCGCATCAGACCTGACTATGGCTGGATCCGGTTCTAAAGATTTTTTACTGTCCAGCGCCGGTGCCGGAAATCTCTTAACTTTCAACGGATATGCTGCGATCAAAGAAGTAAGACTTGGATCCGGTAATGACCACTTTGATATAACAAGACTGCCAATGGTTCATTTGGATATTATCGATAATGGTGGGGACGATACTTACGATTTTGACTTCGATCAGAATGAGATAGCAAGAAACACGAGCGTCGATATCTATGACAACAGCGGTAGTTCCGATCAACTCGAGTTGAATCTCGATCCCGCTGGTTTTGACGTTTACCTGAGCGCAGTTGATGTTTCAGTGAATAATCTTGATGTGGCATTTGATGCTAACATTGAGAACGTGATTCTTACTAGTGATGCCGCTGATGCGGTCATTGTTCCAGACAGCGGTTCATCCGATTTTGTGATCAGTTCTAACGTGACCATTGCTTCATCAACGGGTGGTGACATTGAACTGCAGGCTGAGGGCGACGTAACATTGCAAAGTGGATCTTTGATTCAGACAACCGGCAATGTTGTTATTCGTGGTGATTTCAGCGATAATGACTCAAGCGGTACGATAATCAACTTGCTCGGCACGATTAATGCAAATCAGGTGAGTATCTACGGCAATGATGATAATGACATCATAAATATCCCGGCAATTGGTACAGTGACTAATGTTTACGCTGGTGATTCAAATGATACAATTAATGTTAGCAGTTTCGCGCCATTGACCGGTGGTACTGTCGCTAGTATTGATGACTTGCTGACGATCAATGGTGAAGCAGGCAACGATGATCTAAATATCGACGATAGCGGTAGTAACAATGCCAACACCGGCAATCTGACTGCAACTGCCATTACCGGTCTGAGTATGGGTGGCAGCATCACTTACAACGCTGTGGAGACCTTGAACATTGAACTGGGTAGCGGCGCAGATGTCTTTACGATTGAGAGTACCCATACCAATACGACTAATCTAAGTGCCAATGGTGGCGCGGATGTGATCAACGTGCTCGCTGTTGCAGGTGTTACCACTGTGAACGGTAACAATGGAACGGATACCATTAATATCCAAACAATCAATGCAGCGACTACCATTAATGCTGGTGATTCAGATGATACCATTAATGTCGGCAGCTTAGTGCCATCGACTAGCGGCATTGTTGATAATATCAATGACTTGCTGACGATCGATGGTGAAGCAGGCAACGATGATCTAAATATTGATGATAGCGGTGATAGTAATTCCAATATCGGCAATCTGACTGCAACTGCCATTACCGGTTTGGGTATGGGTGGCAGCATCACCTACGATGCTATCGAGATTCTGGACATCGAATTGGGTAGCGGCGCAGATGTCTTTACGATCGAAAGTACCCATGCCAATACGACAAACCTGAGTGGCAATAATGGCGATGATGTGATCAATGTACGCACTATTGCCGGGGTTACCAATGTAAATGGTGACGGTGGGGCGGATACCATTAATATTGGCAGCAATGCAGAAGGAACGCTAACCGTGTCTGATTCGATATCGCTTGGTGTCGTTGATGGCATTGCCGCGCTACTGACGGTTAACGGTAGTAACGTGGATTCTGATAGCGACACCGTAAACGTCGACGATAGCGGTGATAGCAATGCCAATACCGGTATCTTGAACAATACTGCTATTAACGGTCTCGATATGGCCGGCAGCATTGTCTACAGTGCAATCGAAGCCTTGAGCATCGCTTTAGGAACCGGTTCGGATACATTAAGTGTGACCAGTGTTCACAGCGGCTCGACAATCGTTATTGGCACTCCGGACAGCGCCGGTGATGGTGATCATCTGGACTTCGGTGCATTCAACAATCCGCTGACCTTCAATATTTCGGCTGATAATCAAGGCACCATTGATGATGAGGTAGCCAACAAACAAGTGCTCGAATTCTTCTCGATTGAAAATCTCACTGGTAGCGACTACGATGATGTGTTTATCATGAGCGCTGGTGTTGCCATTACCGGCTTGGTTCGCGGTACCAGAAGTAGTCGCGGAATAGGAAGTGACGATGACTACCTAGATTTTTCAACCACAGCCGACCCGCTCGTCTACACCATCACCTCGACCGATGAGGGTACGGTCGATCAGAGTAGCGAGCGTCTGGTTAACTTTGTTTCAATCGAGAACCACACTGCTGGTATTGACAATGATGCCTTTATTTTCGATATGGAGTCTTCCGGCTTCAGCGGTATAATTGATGCGAATTTTGGTGAGGCAGACCATTTATTCTACGATAACTGGAACAGCAACATTTCAGTTAATCTGACCGCAGGAACAGCGACTGCCACTGCAGGTGTATCGAATGTCGAGTACGTCACGGCAGGAACGGGCAATGATACACTAATTGGCAACTCATCTGACAATCTGTTGATTGGTGGCGCCGGCAACGACTTGCTGGAAGGTGGCGCTGGCAACGACGTGCTCTGGGGCGGAGACGAATTCTATGCGATTGGTAATTTCGACTTGAGTGATTCGAACAACTTTGAGTTGCCGCCTGAATTTGAAGCGACCGAGAGTCTCTATACAACAGGCTACACTCCGGAATCAGTGACGCCTGTAGTAGTCGGTGGAGCATCCATCGCAGGCACAACGGGTGGCGGCAACGATACTTTAATGGGTGGTGCTGGAATGGATATCCTCTTCGGTGGCAGCGAAATGGATATCCTCGACGGTGGCGCTGATGCTGATTACTTGGACGGTGGCGCCGGCAACGATGATTTGCAAGGCGGCAGCGGTGATGACGTGGTGCGTGGTGGCGACAATGACGACACTTTGCGCGGTGGCAGCGGTATTGATCAAATTCTTGGTGACGCCGGCGACGATAAACTCTTCGGGGATTCCGGTGACAGCTCCGATAGTCAGGCTGGTCAGCGTCTCTTTGGTGGCGCTGGTCGTGATACACTGTATGCTTTTGCACCTACTAGTGACAATTCGGAAAACATTGAGGAGGGTGATCAGCTCTTTGGCGGAGCAGATGGCGACTTCCTCTACGGCAACATTCGCAGTGAAGTGCTGGTTGGCGACAGTGGCAACGATGTTTTGCAGGGAGATCGTTTAAGAGGGCCGGACTATTTCGATAATACATTGGCCGATCGCGAAGGCGGTAATGATAAACTGCTTGGCGGCAGCGGCGAGGATCAGCTCTTCGGCGGCGGTGGCAACGACGAGTTGTGGGGCGGCGCTGACTCTGACTCTCTCGAAGGTCAGGGTGGTGATGATATTCAATACGGTGGTTCCGGCATTGACTTGTTCTTCATCCCTACAGAGACAGCGCTGATCGGTGAGGATGTTATCAAAGGTCACTTTGGCAATGACAGTCAAGGTGACGTAGCGGACGATAATGCTACCGATATTGCAGTCATTCTGGGTACTTCGGGTGACGATGTGATTCTGTTCTCACAACAAAATGAAAAATTGCGGATCGACTTTAACGGTCAAGACTTCCTGGTCGACTGGCTGGATGCTGCCGGTGTGCCACAGATTGAGCAGATCCAGGCTGCGGGACTGGCTGGCGATGATATCATTGGTTTTGCGACGCCGGGTATTCTGGAAGCGCCGGTGCCAAGTGGCGCTGAAGCCTTGGATCTGTCAGTCCTCAATGAACGCAGCAACGATTTTGTTGGCGTCTTCGATGGTAACAGTGGTAATGACACCCTGATTGGTTCGGGCGGCAGGGATCGTCTCGACGGTGGGATCGGCAGTGATACGCTGTTCGGCTTTGCCGGTGATGACCGCTTGTGGGGCGATAGTGGTAACGGATTGCTGAGTGATCACGATATACTGTTCGCTGGTCAGGGTAATGATGATCTTATTGGTGGTCAGGGCACGAATGTACTCTATGCCTGGAGCCGTGACCCTGCCAATGGCAGTGATTTCGGTATCTTTGTCGACGACCAGGGCACCCTGTTTGACAACAATGACGCAAACGGCTCCCGAAACCTTGAAAGTACTGGGCTCAATCGTATCCTCGGTCAGTCGGGCAACGATACGCTCTACGGCGGCACGAATGTTGACTTCCTCTATGGCAATGGTGGTAACGACACTCTCATCCGTGCCGATGGCAGTACCTTTGAGTCTCTGGATGGCGGTCAGGCCGGAGACGCATGGAAGGAATTTGCCCGCGAGTCTGACCAGGTATGGTACGTCGGTGGAACCAATCTCAACGATGAGATCACGCTTGATTTTGTCACAGAGCCGGGGATTTTGGCGGATCACCACTTGATTACCCGTTTGAGCGAGAACAACGGTCACTTCAGTTTTGCGGCTCAGGTGCGTCTGGACTTTGAAGCAACCGATGAGGACGGCAACCTCATTTGGGATGCACAGGATCTTGTTGTAGATGCGCTGGCGCGTCAGACTGCTCTGGCAGACAGTGTGAATACAGATGATGGATCGATTGTCAGCGACGGGATAGTGCAGACCGATTTGGTTAATGGTCTGCTTCCTGGCGAAGGTGATTTCCTCGTCATCATTATCGATGCTCTGGATGGCAATGACCGTATCGAGGTCGGCCCGACGGTACAGAAGAGTGTATGGGTGGATGCGGGCGCCGGCGACGACTATGTGGAAATTGCCGGTGGTAGTTCCATTCTGGTTGATCTTGCTGAGGTCGGCGTTGCTTCAGATACTGGCTTGCGTGGTCGTAACGACCGTTCGGATCAAGCCTTTGATCTGGTGTCGAGCCTGACGACCGCTATCGGCAGCTTACCCGCCGGAGGTGCGTTCTTTACCGGCTTGACGATTGATAATCCTGGCGATGTCGACTGGTTTACCTTTGAATTGGCAGCTGACACGATTGCGACCGACACAATCGAAGTTGCCAGCGCAGGTCTGGTCGATGAACTAACCCTGTCACTCTTTGCCTCGGATAATTTGGAGACACCGGTTGTCGAAAATATAGGCTCGCTTGCGTTTGGCGCTGGCACCCTGACTGCCAATACCGAGTACCTCTTAAAAGTAGAATCCAATGAAACACCGACGATTTACGATCTGGCATTCCTACTTGGTGGTAGTCAGGTAGGAACCGTAAGCGAGACTGTTGATCTGGCGTTACGTGCGGACGCAGTGCGGCGCGATGTAATTCTGGGCGGCGATGGTAATGATGTGCTACAGGGCGGCGCAGGTGAAGACTGGATCTTCGGTGGCGACGGCGCCGATGTACTTAACGGCGGACTGGATCGCCAGGCGAGCGACCTGCTCTTTGCCGGGGACGGAGATGACACCTTTCAGTTGATCCCGGACAATTTGCCTCTGCTGGGTAATCAGACAAATACTTTCTTCGATGAGGCGACACAGACCTTTATCCCGACTTATAGTGACCAGTTGAAGGGTGGTGCCGGTGAGGATCGGGTGCTGTTCCTCGGTGGTGATCTGGATCGCAATGGCCTGGAAGTGCCTGATGTTGTTGCGCTAAGCTACAATACGCAACTGCATCGCTACGAGTTGACCAGTCTGGTTTGGGACATAGTTAGTCAGCAGTTTGTCACCGAGTCGATTAATGTTGATAACAATGATATTGATATCTTCAAGCAGCAGTACCTTTTCTATCAGACTGATGATGTGGAGCATACGGTGATCGCTACTCAGCGTGGTGATGACGTAGTCATTGGCGGCGGCGCCTTCAATTTCCTGCCGGTGGTTGATAATGGTGGATCCTGGCAGTTCGATACGAGCGTAGATGCTTCGCTGTTTAGCGAGTGGGGGATTAAACTGGGTGATTTTGAACAGGGCGCTGTGGAGGCGGCTCTGGATATCCGCGGTGGTGCTGGCGATGATCACCTTTATGGTGGACCGCTGGCTGACCGAATTGACGGCGGCGCCGGCGTGGATGTGATCGTTGGCGATGCCGGCAATGACGAACTGCTGGGCGATTCAGGTAACGATCTGATTTTTGGCGGTGCAACTGATCAGAGTTATTATGATTTTGATGCAGCGCATCCTCTGTCGCAGCTAACCGCGTCGCCGGATCCTGCCGAGCCATTTGTGTACGAACTGGCCGAGCCATTGTTTGGCGTACTTGCTGATGACAGTAGATCCGGTGTAATCCTCAGTGATCCAAGTGATCTGGAAAGTAATGGATTCGCCATTCATGGTACATTAGCGGGTGAGCAGATCGGCGCTGTGCAATTTGTGGGCGATTTCAACGGCGATTCACACAATGACTTTATCGTCAGTAGCGAAGACTATAGCTACTTGCTATTTGGGCCCGTAGAACTGGATTCCCTGGAAAATGTGGATCAGTTTGCCCAGATCATCATTGATCACTCCGCCATCGGCCTGCCAGCGAAGCGTTTCGGTGATGTTAATGCGGATGGGTTCGCTGATCTGGCTTTCGTGCGTACAGACAATGGTGATACACTGGTCACTGTGGTTTTCGGAGGTGTGGTGGCATCGACCTCGCCTTCAGTCGAGTGGCCGCGTCAATGGGATGCAAGCTTTGTTAGTGATGTGCTTAATTCAGAAAATAGCCGCAACATACGTATCTCTGGCGGTATTAGCGTACTTCAAAGATTTGATACAGCGGCCCCAAATTTTAACGACCTCCTTGGTAATTCCGATACGCTTCTTGCTCTCCCTCCAGACGATCCACGGATCGCCAGCCAGGCCACGGACAATGTCATGTTTATCGATTATTATGGTTCCGGTGGGGATGGTAACTTTGACAATAATCTATCTTTCCCTGGTGGCAACGGGGACGATTTTTCTGTCAAAGCCGAAGGGATTGTCCAAATCCCTACAAGCGGAACCTGGACCTTTGGCGTTAATAGTGATGATGGCTCGCGCCTGATCGTTAATGGCGTTACGGTGATCAACGACAATAGCGGACACGCTCCGAGAGACACCTTTGGTCAGATCGACTTGGATGCGGGTCAATACAGCTTTGAGCTGGTTTACTTCGAGCGTGGTGGTGGCGCCGAAGTCGAACTCTTTGCGGCTCAGGGTAGTCACACAAGCTTCAATTCAGACTTCAGACTCGTCGGAGATGTGGCCAATGGTGGTCTGGCGGTGACCGGAGGCCTGATCGGTGAGCTTTCAGCGTATATCCTGCCGATGACGGGGGATGCGGACTCAAACAGTGGTAACCTTTACGCAGATGTGCTCATCGTTGGCAGTTCTACGGTGGGCAACCAATCCCCGGCAACAGGCCTCTACGACTTTGGCTACGTTTACGGTGGGCGCAGCGTTGACGTGGCTATGTCGGCTCTTTCCGCGAGTGATTATCTGGCCAAACTAAGCTCGGATCAGGAATTATCCAACTTGCCGCCGCTCACGATCGTTGAGGATATTAACGGAGACGGACTGCCCGAGGTCCTCTTTGGTGAAAATAGCGGAGCGCTTACGGTTGAGGTCGTAGAGGTGGAATCTGCAGTTGTCTCGGGTACTGAAACAGCGACAGCTGCTCTTGAAGGTGGATACGTATCCTACCTGGATATCTACCTGGATGCCGCTTGGCACAACGGAACCCGTCTGAGCATTGAGCATGATTTCAATACACTTACCGATCTCGTCGATGAAATTAACGCCCAGTTGCTGCAAAGTGATCTTGCTTATCGAGTCACTGCTTCGCTTTCGGGTAATACGATCGAATTCACCACTGTTGACGGAGGGGATCAGGTACGTTTGGCAGTTGTTGAGACTCCTGGCGATGAGCCTTCGGGCTTCTCTCAGCAACAAACGATATCAGCTCCGTCAGCAAGCTATCAAATAGTTCCTGAGCAGACGACAACTATTAATGTTACTAAGGAGGGTGAAAACACGACGACACAGAACGTTACGATACCCGAGAATCTTGGTATTCTGGCCAAACCTTCGCTGATTCTTTCGGGTGATAAACCTTTAGGGATATATCCAAATTTGACCACAGCATTCCAGATTAATTACAGTGAGCAGCATAATTCTTCTGTAAATATATTTGCCGATGGCAACGTAGTTATTCGTCGTGAGGCTCGTGTAAATCAGCCTAAGTCAGCAAATTTTCAAATCACGCACGGCGCAGATGCCAATGCAGTTGTAAACTCAATTAACAATCAGTTGGCCCTGAATGCAAATCTCAAGACTCAGCGGTACTTCTCACTGGGAAGGCCTGTGTTAGAGCCTGGAAATTTGTTTAGCAATGATGTCGCAAGGTCGGATATTATTGTTAGTGGCATTAATCAGGTTCTGGGCAAGACTCAAATCAGTGGTACGCTCAATCTTTACGGGGTATTTGACAAAAGAGGTGGTTTTTTTGATCGCGTATATGATCTTGATGCAGAACTAGTTTCGCCTTCGGGTACAATATTCCCTTTCAATAATTTGGAAAGAGATTTGGATGATGATCAGAACGCTACTAAAATCGAAAACCTCAATTTTACGGTAACTATCAGTTCTTTGGAGGACTTAAATGGTCTGTGGCGCGGTTACATCATGTCTGATTCTGGTAGTGAGAATGATACCAGACTAGACTACTTGACACTTGAATTCGATTTGCCCTTTGCTGAAGCAAGTTTGTCACCGGACGACCATTTACAGATTGAGATGGTCAACCTACCAATTTACTATGATGCTCTTAGTTTAACCGTTGGTCAGGAGCAGGTAATTACCAGGCCGACCGGTTTCTCTTCTCTGGAAGACAATTTAGGATCCGATATTGTCTCAAGTAGTCTTTCGGCAGCGATTCTGGGACAATTGTCTGCAGCGAATCGCTCGCAGGTCATTTTGTCGGGAACACTGTCAAATTCGGTGACGCCAATCTCGTTGGGAGATCTGAACAACGATGGTTACGGTGACTTTGCCTTTGACGACGGAACAGCGCTCAAAATCTACTATGGTAATGCCGATCTAGATACTGTTGCAATGGCGATATCAAATGACTTACCGGATCTGGTTATAGGCAACTCTGTTATAACGGCGGTCGATGCATCGGATAATGGTAACGACGGCACACTTGGTGGCGGTGCAGCTACGTCTGTGCCGGGTGTAGGACCCGCTTCGCCAGTGAGCAATCATTCGCTGAATTTCGATGGCGTGGACGACTATGTGGACCTGGGTAATCCTGCTTCGCTCGGGTTGATTGACTTTACTTTGGAAACCTGGTTCCAACGTCTGGGCGATGGAGCGACTGCCAGTACGGGTGATGGAGGCGTTATTGCTGAGCCGCTCATTACCAAAGGCCGTGGTGTAGGTGACGGCGGCACTCAGGACATGAACTATTTTCTGGGGCTTGAACAGCAGGGCGATGGCTCTTTTGTGCTGGCGGCCGATTTTGAAGACTTATCTGACTCCAACAACAACCATCCAATTAAGGGTACAACCCCGATTAATGATGGTCAATGGTACCATGCTGCCGTCACCTACGACGGGATAAACTTGGTGTTGTATCTGGATGGCGAGGTCGAGGCGACGCTGGCTGTGACTGCCACGCCGCGGTCTGACAGCATCCTGCGAGCAGCTTTGGGCACGACGTTTGACAGCACCGGCACGCAGCGGGTTGGTGCGTTCAACGGCCTGCTGGATGAGGTAAGTATTTGGTCTGAAGCACGTAGCGCTGAGCAAATCGACTCCGACCGGCTCTTAGGCTTCGCTGCTGACGAATCTGGACTCGTTGGCTACTGGCCATTATATAAAGGATTTGATAATCGACTATCCGCGATTTCCGGCGACTTTAACGGCGATGGCATCACGGATCTGGCAGTTGCCGGGGCCGATCAGAGCGGTGACGGTGGGGTAGCGGTCTTCTGGTCGATTGCAGACCTTGGCAGTAGTCTGACACTGGACGATGCGGATGTTGTCCTTCCGGTGCTTGGGCTAGCGGATGTAACTGTATCACTGCCGGACATCTCGAACATTGATTTAAATGGCGACGGTGTCCACGACTTGCTAATTGGCGCTAATCAGGCTGATGGCGCTGAAAGCGATGTTGAGGGTACGATTCCCGAAGCCGGTCGTACTTATGTGATCTACGGGTCGTTGGGAACGGTTACGTTGCCGAGCCACTATAACGTTTTGGAAAACTTCTCTGTGCCCGGCAGTGGTTCCTTTGTAGTGGATCGCGGCACGGGTCGCAGTGAGTTGTTCCAAGGCGGTGATGAGCCCTATAATGTGAAGGTAGGACAAGAGGAATGGTTCCGCTTCACTACCCTGGGCGATGGTCTGGGCGGCAATGCGATTCAGATGGCCGGAGCCGAGGTATTGGCGGATTTGATCGATAGTGAAGGTCGTGTCCTTGCCGTGGGTCAGTCGGCTTTTGATCTTCGTACGATTGAGGCGGGCACTTATTATCTGAAGGTCTATCCTTCGGCGACGGCGACGCTTAGTTATGATGCGAGTCAGGCCAACGATGGCACACCGGAGGTCTGGGAAGGCGGACTGGCGACTCATAACGCGAACTTCGGGGCCTTATTTGATAGTGGTAATGTAACTTTGGATGCGGTTGTGTCCAGTAACCCGGACATCACTCAGGCCTATACCTTTGATGGCAGCGGGGGCGCTGCAATTCCAAGTCTTCGAAATTTGATCGGCAATGGATCGGGTCGTTCAGCCGTTTTGGATATATGGTTCAGGCCTGATGATCTGGTTGGCAAAGAGACGCTCTTTGAATCAGGTGGTGCAACGAATGGTATATCCCTGAATATAGAAGGGGTTCTCGGTGGTTATGAGGTGATTTTTGCTATTAAAGAGTCGCCAGCCGAAAGTAGCCCATTCGTGTTGCGGTCGTCAACGCTTACCGAAATACAGGAATTTACCCATGTAAGGGCTGTATGGGATCAGCCTCGGTCGCTGTTGCAATTGTACGTTGATGGTGCTTTGGCGCAGCAGCTTTCAGCAAATCTAGATGAATGGAGTGGTGCGAATGGCGCTGGGATCGCTCAGATCAACGGAGCGCTGGGCGCTCAAGGTAGCCTCAGTGGCTTTGGCAACTTCAGTGGTCAGATCGCAATATTAGAGTTCTATGAATTTGTTGATGCGGAGGCCTTCACGATTGAATTCGATGCGCCGGTGAGTGGTCAGACCTATGGAACGGCAAGCTTGCCGGACCGTGACACGATCTACGGCGGTGGTGGTGACGATACCATTACTGGAAACTTCGATTTGGATCGCTTGTTCGGTGACAGTGGTGCCGATAGCTTTGTGGGCGAATCAATTGAAGTAATGGATTTGGGTATCGGAGACACCATAAGCGCCGTCGCAACTTCCGAAAGTATCGCCAATGGTGTGCTGGCTCCTGCAGATCCTGTCATTGAAATTCCTGATTTGAACCTGCGTGCTGCGATTGGTGCTGCCCTTGGCCGTGCAGTCACGACGGATTACAACGGAGACTCTCTGGTTCGCGGCGATATTTATACCAGTGAACTGGCTGCGCTGGCCGAACTGGATGCCTCCAACCGTGGTATCAGTGATTTGACCGGGCTGGAATATCTGGTTAACCTGCGTAGTCTGAATCTTTCCAACAATAGTCTTGATGATGCCGATCTGTTGGCACTGGTGCCTCAGATGGTCGATGGCGCGACTTTGGGTCTTTCACACTTACTTGAACTGGATCTCGATAACAACGCTTTGATTACTGACCTGAGCATTTTGGATCCATTGAGTCAGTTGACTCGTCTGGAACTCGAAGATACGGGTATCGACACGGGTAGTACGACTACCTTTGATACGCTTGCAGGTATGAAAGAACTGCAGTTCCTGACGCTGCCGGTGTCGGACCTGACTGCAGGTCAAGATCTGGCCGTTGAGGAAGATGATGCATTGAACTTGACCTTCAATACTGCGAAGAACTGGGAAGTCGATGACCCTCAGAATAGCTTGTTTGCAAGTGACAACGGTACTAATGTGTCCTTTGCCCCAGTGGACAATGGCATTTATGAGTTAAGATTTGATTCGATGAGAGTGCCGTTGGTAGTAACGAACGTAGCTCCCATAGTCAGTGGCTTGCCGAGTACTATAGTGCTCAATGAGGGCGATACGCGTACAGTGTCTGAACTCCTCTTGGGCTTGAGTGCAACTGATGTTGCCGGGGATGTAATAAAGCAAACTGTTACGGTGACGGATGCTAACGGCACGGTGATAGACTTAAATGCGACATCTCTGGACTTTGACGGTATTGATGATGCAATCGCGATCGATAATCTGGTTTACAATACGCCTGGTGCGATTGATGCGATTACGATCGAAGCGTGGGTGAAGACGACCGCCACTTCCCAGGCAATCGTGGCTTCCTTTGATGCTAGTGAATACTGGCGCCTGTCAGTGAACCAAGGTGTTGTTTATTGGTATACTAGGGACAGCAGTGATACTTTGGATACTTTAATTGGGCAACTACCGGTCAATGATGGTGGGTGGCACCATATCGCAGTGACTTATGAGGCAGGCACAGGTAACAAACAGATTTATGTGGACGGTGTTTTGGATCCTGTAAGCACAACGAATGTTCATGGAGGTCGGTCCTTAGGTACAGGTATAGGTACGATGACACGTTATGGCTTCATTGGCGTCGGCTCGGAGGCATCAACTTTTGATGGTACTACAGGTCCGAATGATTTCTTTGAGGGTAATCTCGACGAACTGCGAATCTGGAATCGTGTGCGTAGCGAGAGTGAACTGCTCGCTGACATCAATCGTACGTTAGCAGGTGATGAGGACAGTCTGCTTGCATACTGGTCATTTGACGAAGGTAATGGCGATATAGTTATCGATGCCAGCATCAATGGTTATAACGGTTTCTGGGGTAACGGTAGCACGCTGACCTGGAGTAATGATGTGCCTTTCGGTAAATTCCTTGCTGAGAACGAGGGTGAGTGGACACTCTCAGTCACGGTCAGCGATGAAGACGGTGGCTCAACCACGGTTCAGTCTCTCGTTTTAATCCAAAACGTGACACCAACCGCAGATGCTGGTGTTGATCAGAACGCAACGGTAGGTCAGGAAGTTTCTTTCGATGGCAGTTCGTCAAGTGATCCAGGTCCCAATGATAGTCTCGACTTCTACTGGGTGGTTACGGATAGTAACGGACAGTTTGTCGCAGCTACCAGCGAACAGAGCCTTACCTTCACTCCGTTGTTTGATGATACGTTCACTGTGACTCTAACAGTGACAGATCCTGCGGGTGACAGTCACACAGATGCAGCAACGTTCACGGTGACCAGTGTACTCACAGCGGTCGATGACACGTTTACTACTAACGAGGATGTGTTGCTTGAAGTGGTAGCGACTCCAACTTCAGGCCTCCTATTTAACGACAATGCACAGTCCGGCGCTTTGGAGGTAACCCGCTTTGACATCATAAGTACGCTTGGAGCCACGGTCACCGTAGAGACCGACGGTTCCTTCACCTATGACCCAACGACGTCCCTTGTCTTGCAGGCATTGGAGGCGGGTCAGTCTACCGACGATACATTTACTTACACCATCAGCCAGGCTAGTGGCGACAGTCAGACGGCGACTGTGACGGTGACCATCACAGGAGTGAATGATGTTCCGGTTCTTGCGGCCATAGGTGATCAGATCGTTGTTCAGGGCGATCCGTTGACCTTTACTGCCGCTGCAACGGATGCAGATGAAATGGATGCAACCCTGCAGTTTAGCCTTCAAGGTGCGCCTACCGGTGCTGCGATTGACGCAACGACTGGAGTCTTTACCTGGGATACGTCTTCAGTCGCTTCCGGAAACTACACGCTCACCGTGCGAGTTACGGACACTGTAGGAGCCTCTACTGATGAGACGATCACGATTGTGGTTAAGCTGGTGACTCTGCAGCTAGTGAATCTGACCAGTGACGCAGTCAATGTGGGTGACGCCGCCGTTGGAGACACTGTGTCGATCTCGGCGACGCTCGAAAACGCATTGGCGATTACCAATCCGGTTGTGTTGATTGATTGGGGGGATGGTACTTCGTCGACAGGCACGATCAGCGGGGACGCGGTTTCCAGCGATCACATCTATGCAAGCGGCGGTCAGTTTACCGTGACGATTATAATCAGCGGTGACGGGGCAGAGCTATTCGCTGCAAGCACATCTTTAGTTATCACCGGCGCTCGTCTGAGCGATGAGGGCGTATTGCAGATCGTTGGCACTGCAACTGCGGATCAGGTGCAGCTGAATGTATCAAACGACGAATTGATTGTAGTAGCGAGTTTCCTTGGAGGTACAGGTCAATTGAGCTTTGCTGCAGCGGACATTAGTGGCATTGATCTCCATCTTGGCGATGGTAACGATGAGGCAACCATCGACTCAACTGTGCTGATTGGCGTATGGGTTGATGGTGGCGCTGGTGATGACTTGGTAATCGGTGGCAGTGGCGATGATTTCCTTATTGGCGGACTGGGTAATGACCGCTTGCAGGGCAGTGAGGGCAACGATGTGCTCTTTGGTGGAGTGGCGGAATTTGAGCCAGTAGACTTTAGCCTTACAGATTATACCGGCAACTACGTACCTCTGAGTAATAGTGTGCCTGCGGCAGTGGAGGATGCGTCCTTTGGTGGCGTTGATGGCGATGGTGACGACGAATTGCTTGGTGAAGCAGGACAGGATGTACTCTTTGGTGGCAGTGGATCTGACCTCCTGTCCGGCGGCGATGATACGGACTATCTGGATGCTGGAGCAGGAAACGATATATTTGTTACCGGCGACGCAGGTGACGATATAGTGCGGGGCGGCGTTGGTAACGATAACTTATATGGCGGTACCGGAATTGACCAGTTGTACGGAGATGCCGGCGATGACGCACTCTTTGGTGACGCTGGTGACTCGAGTGGTTCTCTGGAAGGGCAACGTCTCTTCGGCGGCGCGGGTTATGACAGGCTCTACGCGTACGCATCTAGTCAGAATTTGGTTACGGAAGGTGTGCTTATCGGCGATGAACTCTTTGGCGGTGACGGCGACGACATCCTTTATGGAAATATCCGCCAGGAGAAGCTGTTCGGTGATGCCGGCAACGACAAACTGTACGGTGACTACCTGAGTGGCTCGAATTATGATCTGAATGTATTGGCTGATCAGGAAGGCGCCGACGACCAACTTTTCGGTGGTGCGGGTCAGGATCAACTCTTCGGTGGTGGCGGCAATGACATTGCCTGGGGCGGCGCCGGTGACGACCTGCTGGAGGGGCAGAAGGGCGCGGATACTCAATACGGTGGTTCAGGTACCGATGTGTTTGTGGTTGCGGTTGATCCTTCGCAGTCAGGTACGGATATGATTGACGGTCACTTTGGCGATTTGACTGAGGGTGATGTGGTCGATGATGGCGCGGTTGATGTGATCGTTATTCGCGGCACTAATGATCCTGATACCATCCTGCTGTCGCAGACCCAGCCTGCTGCAGGTGAATTGGCCGAGCTGCGCATTGACTATAATGGCAACCAGATTCTCGTCGATTGGCTCAATGCCGAGGGTGTGGCCCGGTTTGACCAGATCCAGATTTTAGGTCTGGCAGGCGATGATATTCTTGGTTTTGCCACACCGGAAGCGCCGTTGCCAGGTACTGTTTCAGATCCACTTGCCAATAGCGCGGATCCGCTGGATGTGAGCGCTTTTGTCGGCGATAGCAGCACATTCATTGCAGTTATCAATGGTAGTCTGGGCGATGATCAGCTCTTTGGTTCGGCCGGTCGTGACCGTTTGGATGGTGGCCGCGGCAATGATATTATCTACGGCTTTGCCGGTAACGATCGACTGTGGGGCGACAGTGGCGATGGCTCGATTACGGACAACGACCGTCTCTTTGCCGGCAGCGGTAACGATGATTTGATCGGTGGTCAGGGCACAAATGATCTGTATGCCTGGAGCCTTGATCCGGAGGCTGCGAATAGTGCGTTCGGTATTTTTGTTGATGATACAGGCGCCTTGGTCGATGATGATGCAAATGGCACATTGATTCAGGAGGATACAGGACTAAACCGCATTATCGGCCAAAGCCTCAACGACAATTTGTACGCTGGCAGCGCTCTTGACTTCCTCGATGGTAATGGTGGTACGGATCGTCTGTTCCGCGCAGACGGCACTTTGCTGGAGTCTCTGGGTAATGAACTAGGCACCGATGAATTTAGAGATTTTGCCAGCGCCACCAATCAGCTTTGGTACATTCGTGGTACCAATGCGAACGATGAGATAACGGTCGATTTCGTGACGGAGCCGGGATTGTTGAGCGACTACCATCTAATTACCCGTCTTACCGAGAACAACGGCCATTTCAGCTTTGCTGCTCAGGTGCGCCTGGACTTTGGCGCGCTGGACGATGCCGGCAAACTGATATGGGATGCCACTGACACAGTGCTCGACTTTGATGCCTTTGTCGCTGCTCAGGATGATGGCCAAACCACAGCCTTGGCCGAAACCGCCTTGGTCGATGGTCTGCTGCCCTCTGAAGGTGCGTTCCTGGCCATCGTGATTGATGCCTTGGACGGCGATGACGTAGTCCGTGTTGGACCTACCGTGCAAACCAGTGTCTGGGTCGATGCGGGTTCAGGAGACGATCAGGTGGAGATACGTAGTGGTCAGGCGATCCTTATTGATCGTGCTGAAAGTGTTGTCGATGAGAATGGTTTGCGCACGCGTAATGATTCAGCCGATACCGCTTTTGATCTCACTGAAGCATTGGGTGATCAGGGGGCGACAATACTTTCTGGGCAAGGCGTTATCTTCACCGGACTCACGATTGATAATCCTAACGATGTCGATTGGTTTACTTTCACGTTGGCTGCCAATACGATTACCACTGATACAATCGAAGTTGCCAGCGCAGGTTTGGTCGATGAACTGACGCTTTCAATCTTTGCTGTGGATGATTTGGAGACACCAATCGTTGAGAGTGTCGGCTCGCTTGCATTAAATGCCGTTACCCTGACTGCCGGTACCGAGTATCTCTTGCGAGTGGTCTCGGATCAAACGCCTACAATTTACGATCTGGCATTCTTACTCAATGGCAGCCAGATCGATACCGTAAGCGAGGCTGTTGATTTGGCTCTGCGTGAGGATGCGGTGCGTCGCGATGTGATTTTCGGTGGAGACGGCAATGACATACTGCTGGGTGGCGCCGGTGAGGATCGGATCTTCGGTGGTAATGGCAGTGATGTTCTTAGCGGTGGATTGGACCGTCAGGCTCCCGACCAGTTGTTCGGGGGCGCCGGTGACGACACCTTCCAGATCATCCCGGACTTCCTGCCTGAACTGGACATTAGCGGAGGTGTTTTAGCTGATCCGGTTACGGGTACGGTTCTGCCATATGATAGCGATCAGATGTTCGGGGGCGAGGGTGATGATCGCGTGCTCTTCCTTGGAGGTGATCTGGATCGTAACGGTCTTGAGGTGCCCGATTTTGTAGCCCTACGTTACAACACAGACCGGATGCGTTATGAATTCACCAGTCTTGTCTGGGATGTTGCCAATCAGCAATTTGCCACGGAGTTGGTCAATATAGATAACACTGGTGGCGACGAAACTCTGTTCCAGCAGCAGTACTTGCTCTACCAGACCGATGCAGTCGAGCAGACAGTGATTGCCACGCAGCGTGGTGATGATGTCGTTCATGTCGATGGCGGTTTCCAGTTCTTGCCTGTGGAGTCAGGCTTCGAAGCCTTGCCATTTAGCGCCTGGGGCTTTGAGTTGGGTGACCAACAGCAGGGCGCTGCATTGGCAGCGGTCGATATCCGTGGCGGAGAGGGTAATGATCGTCTTTACGGTGGTCCTCTGGATGACCGGATTGACGGTGGTTCCGGCGATGATGTCATTGTGGGCAATGGTGGTAATGATACTCTGCTGGGTGGCCCTGGAAGTGATGCGATCAAAGGTAATTATTCAACGGTTGATAATACACTGCCAGCATTGGGTAGCACAACTGAATCCGTTGAACTGTTCCGTTTCGATCTGGCAGCGCCTCTGTTTGGAATCAGTCAGGATACAGATACGGCACGTTCAGGTATCGACCTGAACAATCCCGGCGATCTGATCGGGGACAGCTTTGCCCTGCAAGGTGAACAATTGTCTGATCAGTTGGGCGCAGTACAGTTTGTCGGTGACTTCAACGGTGACGGTTTTGATGATTTTATCGTCAGTGGGCAGACACAGAGTTACCTGCTGTACGGTCCCGTGGAATTGGATGATCTGGAGAATGTAGGTGAGTTTGCTCAAATCGTAATAGATCATGCTGCTCTGGGCCAACCCGCCAAACACTTCGGTGATGTTAATGCGGACGGTCTGGTCGATCTGGCCTTCGTTCGTGCGGATGGTGACGATACGCTGGTTACCATTGTCTTTGGGGAAAACGCCGCTTGGTCACGCCAGTGGGATGCGAGCTTTGTTGATAGTTCCCTGACCGACAGCAATAGTCGCACCATTCGTTTGTTTGATAGCGCTGTGTCAGCCCTCGCTGGTGAGGTTCTGGTCTATGTGTTGCCTATCGTAGGTGAACTGAATGGTTCGACGCTTTACGAAGATGTGTTCATCCTCGGTAATTCGAGTGATGGCGCAGGAGAAGTTGTCAGTGGCAAGTACAATCTCGGATTTGTTTACAGCGGTAGCAGTGTCTCAGGCTTTGTTCCCAGTGACGCTGCACCTGATTTGCTGCCCGGTGACCGCTTGGCCAAAGTGCGATCACTGGATGAGTTGGTAGCGCTTTCGACTGCGGTAGGGGCTGACATTGATGGCGATGGATTGGCAGAGGTCTTGTTTGGGAATCGCGACACCATAGTCACCGTAGACATTGTAACGCCGGCAACTGTGACAGCAGGTGAAGATGTTACCATCTTGACTGATTTCTCTTCGGAGCTGACGATTACGGTTAGTTCTATTAGCGATACCCTTACGATTGAGTCGGAAAGCAGCCTGAGCGGATTGGTGACACAGATCAATGAAAAGCTATTAGGGAGTGATTTGGCCTATCTAGTCACGGCCTCAGAGTCCGGTAACCGGATTGTGTTGACCACTACTGAGGGCGGTTCGGATGTTCAGCTCTCTGTTCAGGAGCTTGTAACTCGGAATCCGCTAGGCTTTTCGAACGATCAAACCGATTCTGTGGGAACCAGCAGTTATTTCATATCGAGTGGGCAGACAGTCAATGTTTTCAACGTAAATACATCCCTGCCAGATACTTTTACTGCTTCGCCACAGCTGCCGCCGGTTATTGTTGGTGCCGATCCGCTTGAGGTGATCCCCGGGTTGGAGTCGGGACTAACGATTGTCTACAACGAGGATCATGACAGTTCGAGTAATGTTTCAGTGAATGGCGACTTGGTTGTTCGCTCAGAAGCTCGTGTGGATCAGACCAGGAATGTCAATTTGCAGATTACCCACGGCACCAATGCTGCTGCAGTTGTAGGCTCTATTAACAGTCAGTTGGCTCTGAATACAAATCTCAAGACGCAACGTTACTTCTCACTGGGAGCGCCTGTGTTGACTCCTGGAAGTACTTTTAGAAATGATGTAGCAAGGTCGGATGTTAACGTTAGCGGGATTAATCAGGTCCTTGGCAAGACTCAGATAAACGGTACGCTCAAACTTTATGGGTTCTTTGATGCTAGAGGTGGTTTTTTCAATCGCAAATATGATCTGAATGTGGAGCTAATTTCGCCTTCAGGTGACAAATTTTCTTCCCCGCGTGTAGATCCAGCTAATGACACTAATCAGATCAACGTTAATTTTACGGTGAATGTCAGTTCTGGTGAGGATCTAAATGGTTTGTGGCGCGCCTATGTTAAGTCTGATTCTGGCTCTGAGAATGATACCGTATTAGAATACGTGACACTAGATCTTTACGTTCCCTTTGCCGAAGCGAGCCTTTCAGAAAATGGACATCTACAAGTCCAGGCGGTCAATTTGCCAGTTTACTACGATGATCTGACACTCAGTGTCGAAAACGAAACTGTGCTGACACAGCCACTAGGCTTCAGTTCGACAGCCACCACACCGGTAGCAGGAACCGAAATACCGGTAAATACTTGGCTTGGACCAGTGCTCGGTAAACTTCCATCGACCGGCCAGCTCAGAGTGGATGTCGACAAGACTGCAGATACGCCAGTGACGCCAATCGCCTTGGGTGATCTTAACAACGATGGTTATGGTGACTTTGCCTTTGGTAACGGAACTAATCTTGAAATCTACTATGGCGAGGCTGACTTAGCTTCCATCGCAACGGCGATATCGAACGATCCACCGGATCTGGTTATAAGCAACCCTATTACAACGACGGTCGATGCATCGGGCAATGGCAATGACGGCACACTTGGTGGAGGATCGGGCACGTCTGTGCCGGATATTAGACCTGCTTCACCAGTGAGTGATCAGTCGCTTAATTTCGATGGTGTGGACGACTATGTGGATCTGGGTAATTCTGCTTCGCTTGGGTTGGATACCTTTACTCTGGAAACCTGGTTCCAACGTCTGGGTCACGGAGAGGCTGCCAGTACGGGTAATGGAGGCGTTGTTGCTGAGCCGCTCATTACCAAAGGCCGTGGTGTAGGTGACAACAGCAATAAGGACATGAATTATTTTCTGGGGCTTGAACAGGTCGATGGATCTCTTGTGCTGGTGGCCGATTTTGAAGACTCATCTGGTGGTGTTAACCATCGGATTCGAGGGACAACCCCGATTAACGACGGTCAATGGTACCATGCTGCCGCCACCTACGATGGTATGAACTGGGTGTTATACCTAGATGGTGAAGTCGAGGCGAAGGAGGATGATGTGAATGCCACGCCGCGGTCTGACAGCATCCTGCGTGCAGCTTTGGGCACGACGCTTGATGAAAACGGTGTGCCAGTTGGTGCGTTCAACGGCCTGCTTGATGAGGCGAGTATTTGGTCTGTAGCACGCAGCGCTGAGCAAATTAGCTCCGACCGGCTCGTGGGCTTCGCTGCTGACGAATCTGGGCTTGTTGGCTATTGGCCGTTCAATGAGACATTGTCTGCTAGCTCTGGAGACTTTAATGGCGATGGCGCCGCAGACCTGGCAGTGGCTCAAAACACTTCGGGCGATGGCGGAGAGGTTTTGATTTTCTGGTCGATCGCAGAAAAGGGTGCAAGCTTAACGCTCACTGATGCGGATGTTGTCCTTGCGGTGCCTGGTTTGGCGGATGTGAGCGCATCTTTGCCTGGCACGCCGGATTTGTTCCTCAATGGCGATGCGATTGCAGACTTACTGATTGCCGCTAATCGGGCCGACGCCACGGAGGTTGGTAGTGATGAAACAATTTTCGGTGCGGGTCGCGCCTATGTGATTTACGGTTCTCCGGGAACGGTTGCTCTACCGGATGAATTCATTGTTCTGGAAAACTTCTCTTTGCCCAGCGGTGGTTCCTTTATTGTGGACAGCGGTACGGATAGTGGTGAGCTATTCCGGGATGGCGATGGAGCTTACACTCTGTCCGGACAAGAGCGGTGGTTCCAGTTCAGTACGCTCGGCGATGGTTTCAGTGGTGACGCGATTCGGCTGGATGCAGCCGGGTTATTGGCGGATATGGTTGATAGTGAAGGCGGCCTCCTTGCTGTGGGTCAGTCAGCCTTTGATTTGCGTGCGATTCAAGCAGGTACTTACTATCTGAGAGTCTATCCACAGACTCCGTCGACGCTCAATTATGACGCCAGTGTGGCCGACGATGGAACACCACAGGTCTGGGAGAGCGGAGCGGGAACAGACTACGATGCAAACTTTGGCACAGGGGTAACGCTGGATACACAGGTCGTTAGCAGCTTGGGAATCACTCATGCCTATACCTTTGATGGTTCCGGTGGGGCTACCATCCAGTCGCTTCAGAACTTGACGGGTGATCCTTCCAACGATTCAGCTGCCTGGGAGATTTGGTTCAAGCCAAGTGATTTGACCGGCAATGAAGTTCTGTTCGAAGCCGGCGGTTTAGGCAATGGCATGTCGCTCAATATTGAACAACAGGGAAGCAACGGATACAGTGTGCTGTTTGCGATACAAACCGGGTCCGATAACCACTTTGAGTTGAGGTCCGGCGCCTTGAGGGAGACAGCCGAGTTTACTCATGTGGTGGCCGTTTGGGACAAAGATGCGGCTCGTTTGGAACTCTATGTAAATGGTATCTTGGCCGATCAGGAGTCCAACGTTGCCGTGCTTAGTGATTGGGATGGTAGTGACGATGGTGGCATTGGCCAAATCAGCGCTGCACATGGAGGCGGTTCTGGCCTCAGCGGCTTTGGCAACTTTAGCGGCCAGATTGCGGCCTTGCGCTTCTATGAGTCAGCAAATCCACCGCTGTTCACGATTGAAATTGACGCGCCGGAACTTGGTCAAACGAGCCAGACCGCAAGCTTGCCGGACCGTGACACGGTTCAAGGGGGTGACGGTGATGATACCATCGAAGGCAACTTCGATCTGGATAGTTTATACGGTAACAGTGGCGCTGATACTCTTGTCGGCGAATTGATCGAGTTGCTGGATCTGGATCCGGCGGATACGGTCGTTGCGGTGGATCCATCTGAAAGTATTGCTCAGGGCATTAGTGATGAAGTCTTTGTTGCGGACGATCCGGTCATTGAAATTCCTGATTTGAACCTGCGCGCTGCAATCGGCGCTGCCCTGGGCCGTGCAGTGACGACAGACTACAAGGGAGATCCTCTGGTGCGTGGTGATATTCGTGCTAGTGAACTGGCTTCGCTGACCGAACTGGATGCTTCCAATCGAGGAATTACAGATCTAACCGGGCTGGAATATCTGATTAACCTACGTAGTCTGGATCTTTCTAACAACAGTCTTGATGATGCGGATATGTCAGTTCTGGCGCCTCAGGTAGTTGATGGAGCGTCCTTGGGCCTATCATGGCTCCTTGAACTGGATCTTGATAACAACGCTTTGATTACTGACCTGAGCACTTTTGATTCGTTGAGCCAGTTGATTCGTCTGGAACTCGAAGGTACAGGTATCGACTCTAGCGGCACAACTACCTTTAATACGCTTGCAGGTATGACAGAACTACAGTTCCTAACATTGCCGGTATCGGATTTGATTGCGGGTCAGAATCTGGCGGTGCAGGAGGGGCAGTCGGTGACACTTACCCTGGCCCAAACCGAGGCTTGGCAAGTGTTTGATGCGCAAGGCACGGTTGTGGCTGGTGGCCTGGGTACCAGCATTTCGTTTACTGCTGCCGATGATGGGGTTTACACGGTTACATTGAACAATAATGCGGTGGAATTCGATGGAACGAATGATTATGTAAATCTGGGCGATATTAATGAATTCGATGCACCGAGTGCATTTACAGCCTCAATGTGGTTCTTGCGCGAATCAGATAACAGTGGTACAGCTAATGACACGAATCACGGTGTTAATAATGTTTTAGTGGCTCAGTCTTCAGGTACAGCTAATGACAACTTTGAGCTGGGCACAGAAGGCAACAATATTGAAATCTATCTCCATACGGGTACTGGAGTCGAAGACAATACCGTGATAGCAACGGTTTCGGATGGTTTGCAAAATAATACCTGGTATCATGTAGTGGTGACTTACGATGCGAATGCCGCGGATGGTGAAGAGTTGAAACTTTACCTGGATGGCGTGTTCATTGAGTCGTGGGACCAGTTCAATGGTGCGCTAGAGTCTAGTGTTGGCTCTCCTTTGACCTTAGGCATTGCCCGCCCGATTGCTTCTCTATGGGGTGATTTTAACGGGCGTATCGACGAATTTGGACTGTGGACTCGCGCCTTGGATGAGGGCGAGGTTCAGGCCGTGATGGTCGAAGGTGTCGATGCGGTCGACTCGACTAACTTGTTGAGTTATCTGCCTTTCAATGAAGGTACCGGGACGAATGCGGCTGATCAGTCTGGTAACGGCAATGACGGAACGCTGGTTGGAAACAGCAGCTGGGCTATAGGCAGTCCTGCACCGTTGGCTTTCCCTGTAGTCGTCACGAATGTTGCGCCAACAATCGATGGCTTGCCGAATACTATAGTGCTCAATGAAGGCGACTCGCTTGACGAAAACGATTTGACCGCACTGGGCCTTGGCATATCTGACGTAGTGGAGGATACTCTGATGCAAACGGTCACCTTGACTGATGCCAATGGCACAGTGATAGACTTTACAGGATCATCCTTCATATTCGAAGACGAAGGCGAATGGACGCTAACGGTAACAGTTAGCGACGAAGATGGCGGTTCGACTACAGTACAGTCGGTTGTTTCAATCAAAAATGTGGTGCCAACTGCAGATGCAGGTGCTGATCAGAATACAGCAATCGGCGACTCTGTTTTCTTCGACGGTAGCTTGTCAAGCGATCCAGGTACAAATGACACGCTCATCTACGATTGGGTGGTGACCGATAGTGACACAGAGTTTATCACGGCTTCCAATGAACAGGACTTTAGCTTCACTCCATTGTTTGGCGATACCTTTACGGTTACACTGACGGTGACTGACAATAGTGGCGCCAGCGGCACGGATACCGCGACAGTGACGGTCGATAATGTAGCTCCAACGGTGGATGCGGGTGTCGATCGGATAACCGATGAGGGCAGCACAGTGAGCCTGGTTTCGGCAACGTTCACTGATCTGAACATAACCGATATCCATACTGCGACGATCGATTGGGGCGATGGTAGCAGTGCCATCACAGGTACAGTCAATCAATCCACGTCAGATCTTTCGGGAGGTATCAAATTTGTTGATGGCACGATTTCCGGTAGTCACATCTATGCCGATAATGGTATCTACACGGTAACTGTAACGGTGGATGATGGCCAAGTTAGCGCCAGCGATACGGTTACAGTGATCGTCAATAACGTGGCGCCAACCATTGCCGTAGACAATCCGACGTCGCCTACTGTTGACGAAGGCAATATTACAAGTAACAGCGGTATCCTTGGCGATATTGGCGCCGACACGGTAACACTGACTGCTTCGGTCGGCAGTGTCACGGACAATGGTGACGGCACGTGGGGTTGGAGCTTCGATAGTACGGACGGACCGGATAATAATCAGACGGTGACGATTACTGCAACGGATAGCCAAGGCGCTTCAACGAGCGCGACCTTTGACTTAGCAGTAGACAATGTTTTGCTATCGTTTGATGCTGGAGCCAATGAAACGCTCAACCCGTCGGCTAACGGTGTGTTTAGTCGCACCATTAATTTCACAGATCCGGGATTACTGGATGAACATCAGGTAACGATAGACTATGGTGATGGGACAGTAGAGTCGTCTATACTGCCGGTCGGCGATCGCAACTTTGATTTGAACCATACGTACACCACCAGCGACACGTTTAAAGTCACGGTAACCTTGAGTGACGATGACGCCACGCCACTCATCGATGATTTTGACCTTGAAGTCATCCTGGCCGAAGTACAATTCACTGCAGCAACCTATGCAGATGGCGAAGGAACTGGAACGAGCACAGTCGTTCAACTCGAGCGTAGCAACGTCAGCTCTGAATCCACAGTGACTGTCAATATAACCGGTGGCACAGCGAGTGGTGGCGGAGGCGATTATGACGACAGTAGTTTCCCTCTAACTCTTGTGTTTGCACCCGGAGTATCGGTTGTGGATGTGCCGGTGGCAATTGTTCAGGAGAATCTGGTTGAACTGAACGAGACGATCACTTTTGAAGTGGTGGGCGTGACCAATGCCTTTATTGGCGCTCAAAGTAATGCTACACTCACGATCGAAAACGACGATAGTGCGGTGATTGATATAGCGGATGTTTCAGTCAATGAAGCGACCGGGCAATTAAATTACACGGTTTCGATCTCGAATCCGGTGGATGTAGATGTCACGCTTGAGTTTGATACACTGGCAAGCGGTACGGCGACTTCCGGCGACTTTACGGCGATTGCGGCTCAGATGATTACATTCGCAACGGGAACGACTACGGCTCAGATTGTAACCGTCGTCGTGAATGACGAGGGTATTGTCGAGCCGGACGAAACGGTAGCCGGTCGGATCAACAATCTCAACAACGGCAGCCGAAGTGTTACAATTGGGGACAGCGAAGCAATTGGCACAATTATCAACGATGATACGGCAACGATCACTGTTGGCACTGTCTCTCAAGTTGAGACAGACAGTGGCACGACTGACTTTGTTTTTGATGTTACGCTATCCAATGATGTACAGGATGGGCTGACAGTGACCATCGACACGCAAGACTCCACGGCCACAAGCAGTGGCGACTATCGAGCCAATGTTGGCGGCGTGCTTACGTATACGGGTACGTCCGGTGAAGTAGAGCAGTTCATTGTCTCAGTGAATGGTGATGCAATCGTGGAACGGGATGAAATTTTCAACGTTGTCTTGGGGGCGCTAACGAATATCGACCCAACTGCGGCTGATGATATTACCTTGGTTGATGGCGCTGGAACCATCGAAAACGATGATACAGCGACACTGACGATTGACGACATTTCCATTTCGGAAGACGGGACCTTCACCTTTACGATTACTTCCGACAAAGCGTCCAGTGAAGATCTGACTGTGGTGGTTGATACGGCGGACATTGCTGGCGAAGCCACGGCAGGAAGCGATTACACAGCGCTTGTTGGTCAAACGGTCACGATTGCAGCGGACTCAACGTCTGTAGCAGTTACGGTTGCCGTGAGTGATGATCTTATCTTTGAAGATGACGAGAACTTTGCAGTTAACTTGTCGGATGCGAGATTTGCCGGTTCAACGGATGTAACGCGTGTTGTTATCGGTGATAGTCAGAGAATTGGCACGATTGTGAACAACGATAGCGCTCCGCTCGCCAATGCAGGAAGAGCTTACGTGATCAATGAAGGTGACGGCCTGACACTGGATGCTTCCAATACAAGCGACGCCGATTCCGTTTCACTTACGTACCGTTGGGATATTGATGGTGATGGCGATTATGATGAAAATGTAACTGGTGAAGCTCCAACAATTCTACCGGCCCGGATGAATGAACTGGGCCTGAACGATGGGCCACTTAGCATTATCATTACCGTTGAAGTGAGCGATGGTACAAATATCAGTACGGCTCAGACCACATTGACTATAAACAATGTAGCGCCAGCAGTTGCCGTAGACAATGCCACAGTTACTATCGACGAAGGTGATACCGCAAACAATACTGGTACCTTTGGTGACGTGGGCGTCGATACAGTGACCTTGACTGCTTCGGTAGGTATAGTGATCGACAATGGTAACGGCACCTGGAGTTGGAGCTTCGCCAGCACAGACGGTCCGGACGATAGCCAGATCGTAATAATCACTGCCACGGACAGCGACGAGGCAGAGAGCACGACAACTTTTGATTTAATCGTGAACAACGTAGCGCCGGTGGCAGTTGATGATAGTTCGACAACTGATGAAGATACTCCGGTAACGATCGACGTTCTGGCTGGTGATACCGATGTGGGCGCTGATAATTTGACCGTAACAAGCGTAGGTAATGCAGTTAATGGAACAGCCTCCCTGGAAGGTGGCGTTGTAACCTACGCTCCAGATATAGATTTCAATGGAACCGGAAGTTTCGAGTACACAATCAGTGACGGTGAGTTGACAGACACTGCAACTGTGACGGTAACAGTCAATGCCGTGAATGACGCGCCGGTCGCAGCCGATGACACCGCAAGCACTGGTGAAGACACTCCGATAACAGTCGATGTTCTGGATAACGACAGTGACATAGACAGTAACAGTTTAACCGTAATTTTGGTAGGTAGTGCCACAAACGGCGGTGTGGTAATCAACCCGGACAACACAGTGACTTACACTCCGAACGGAGACTTTAACAGCAGCGACAGCTTCACATACACAATCAGTGACGGCGAGTTGACAGACACTGCAACTGTAACAATGACAGTCAATGCCGTAAATGACGCGCCGGTAGCCGAAGATGATGTAGCCACTACAGATGAAGATGCGCCAGTTACGATTTCCGTCCTTGGCAACGACAGCGATGTTGACGGCGACGATTTGACAGTGACCGACGGTGGAATTGCAGGTAACGGCACCGTAGTTGTCAACGCCGACAACACGTTGACTTACACGCCAAATGAGAACTTCAACGGTAGTGACAGCTTCACATACACAATCAGTGACGGCGAGTTGACAGACACTGCAACTGTAACAGTGACAGTCAACGCGGTGAATGATGCACCTGTGGCAGTCGATGACAGTGCGACGACTGATGAAGATACTCCGGTAACAATCGATGTTCTTTCCAATGACACAGATGTTGACGGAGATTTGCTAACGATTGACTCAGCTGCAGTAGACTTTGGCTCGGTCGCGATTGTGAACAGTCAGTTGGACTACACACCGGATGCAGATTTTAACGGCACTGCAACCATCACCTACACAATCAACGATGGCAATGGCGGCAGCGACACTGCTATGGTGAGTCTGACGATCAATGCAGTGAACGACGCACCGGTAGCAAACGATGATACCTACACTGTTGAAGAGGGCAGTATGCTCACTGTTCCAGTCGCAGGTGTTTTAATTAACGACACTGATATTGAAAATGACACTTTGGCGGTGAGCCTTGTTAGCGGACCGGTGAACGGCACTTTGATACTGAACAGCGACGGCAGTTTCGAGTATGAGCATAACGGTAGCGAGACGACTGCTGACAGCTTTACTTACATAGTCAGTGATGGCAATAAAGACAGCAATATTGCAACCGTGAGCCTGACGTTGATCATTCTCAATGACGAACTTGACTACGGTGACGCGCCGGCTCCTTATCCGACTCTGGCAGCCGATGATGGCGCCCGTCATCAGCCAACAGGGCCTTCGCTGGGCTCAGGCTTTGATCCTGAAAATGACGGTCAGCCGGATGCCTTGGCCGCTGGGGACGATTTGGACGGAAGTGATGATGAAGACGGGATCCGTTTCCTCAGTCCGATTGTTGCAGCTGTTAATTCCAGCACAACGGCTAGTCTAAATGCTCAACTGTCCAATGCCTCCAGTGCTGTTCTGGATGCCTGGATTGACTACAATCAGGATGGCGACTGGCTGGATGACGGTGAGAAAATCTTCAACGGTGCGGTCTTGTCCGAAGGCGATAACATCCTGACATTTACAGTTCCCTCCGGATCGCTTGCATGAGATACGTTTGCTCGTTTCCGCGTAAGTAGCGCGGGAACAGAACTACCG
>CAZUYZ010000122.1:0-22261 GCA_964624365.1 uncultured Puniceicoccaceae bacterium | reverse complement strand
AGGGGAATTCAGGTTAGCGGGGCCACGTTCATTTTGAATCAAGGAACTGCGAATCTAGCCAATAACAACCGGGATAGTAGAATAGACGCAAGTGGCGAAATTGTCATCAACGGTGGAACTATGGATATTGGCCGTTATCTTCTCTTCAATAGCGGTAATCTCACAGTCAATGGCGGATCCTTGATCGGAATTACGGATATGGGATCCAGAAATTTCCACAGAGGAGGAACTGCAAACCTTAACGGAGGAATCATTTCCGCCACCTATCTGACGTTTGGAACGAATGCATTCAACGTCAACTTTGGGGGAACAACGACCGGATCCTTGACCATCGAAAACTTCGGCGGCAGCAAGGCGGACACAGACGACATCGGAATCAATTTTGAACCGGGCACACTGATGTCGATGCAGCTCACGAATCCGGTGGAATCGGGCTCTCTGAATAACGGCAATCTCGGCTGGTCGAAAATCAATGAAGAAACCGGTCTGTCCTGGGCAGAGGCTCTTTGGGCAAGTGGACGTCTCACCTATGGTGGACAGAATCACTCTGATCTTGGCAACTGGGCTACGGTTACATCCACTGGCTTCGGTGACGGAAGTCGATTTGAATATAACAGCGAGACTCATACGCTTTCCCTGACTACAGCGACTAATTAGTCAACCAGTCGCCGTAATCTAGTTGGGGAACTAGTTTCACATATTAGTTATATTGCAAGCAGGTATTGGCTTGATGAGTACACAAGTAAATACCAACTCGTAGTTAACCTAACTTGGATAAGATGAACGGACTTCAGTGAAAATTCTTTCAAGAGTAAAAATCACTGTTGAATCAGGGGAACAGAAATGCTCCCCTTTTAGGTTTACAGACTTGACCGGTTTTTTTGATGTCCCCGTATTTTACTTCAGAATGTTTTGAGGTATTTCGAACACATGAAAATTGAAACGGCAGATTTTCGCACCAGCGCACGCGACCTTTATGGGTGCCCAAATTCCTGGCTACCGGAGTTTGCTTTTGTTGGACGTTCAAATGTTGGCAAATCATCATTAATCAATTTGCTGACAGGTAAAAAAGATCTGGCAAAAACATCCAGCGTACCAGGTAAAACACAGCTGATTAATTTTTTTGAAATCAATAAACGCTGGTGCCTGGTCGATTTACCGGGATACGGCTATGCTAAGCTTTCAAAAGCAAAACAAAATGATTTCAACATCAGCGTAAGCGGTTATTTGACTGGTCGTGAAAACCTTAAACATGTTTTTGCACTGGTAGATTCCAGACTGGAACCCCTTGAAAGTGACCTTGCGTTTATTGAATGGCTCGGCAATTGCGAACTTCCCTCTTCAGTCGTTTTTACCAAGGTCGACAAGTCTTCGGACAGTCTGGTCACAAACCATGTAAATCAGTTTTTGCAGCAACTGAATGAGCGGGGCCTTCGATTCCAAAAGGCTTTCTGCTCTTCGGCAAAAACTCGATCCGGTCGCGGCGAAATACTTCAATTTATCCAAACCATGTTACCTCAAAAAATGAAAACCAAAAACCGAGTCTCTCTAGGCTGGATGAAAAAATGAGTTTAAGAACCTGTTTATGATCTTAAAAGAAAGGCCTATTTCGACCGTAAACCTCTATTTTTGGTCTGCAAAAGCCTTACATTTCGTCGATATAACCCGTTATGCATCCTCAATGTGCAACTTTTTCGCCTCAAAAATTGAAATTTTATGACTCGAAAAAGATCATGAACAGATTCCAAGGCTTGCATACGAAATTCAACTGACTCTTTTTCTAAAACTTATGAAATTCACAAAATATCACGCTCTGGGAAATGATTATCTGATTCTCGATCCTAAAGATGCCTCAGAATTGCCAGATAAAAAAGCAGTCATACGCATCTGCCATCGCAATTTTGGTCTCGGATCAGACGGTATCTTATTTGGTCCACTTTCATCAGAAAAAGCTGATTTCGGACTGCGCATCATTAATCCGGATGGTAGTGAAGCTGAAAAAAGCGGCAACGGTCTGCGCATTTTCGCTCGATACCTTTACGACATTGGCAGCGTTAAAGAAGACGCGTTTACAGTTGATACACTCGGCGGTGTTGTAACCTGTAAAATCGGTGAAAAAGCCAAATCTATAAGTGTCGACATGGGAAAAGTAAGCTTTGGTATGGGCGACATTCCCTTAGATGGCACGGAACAAGCTGACCATAATATCGGGCGAAATCTAACCGTAAATGGCGCCGATTACACAATATATCTGGCGGACATTGGCAATCCTCACTGCGTCATTCCATTGCCAGAAATATCTGAAGACCTTGCCTGCCGAGACGGAGCAGTCATTGAGTGCGATCCGCTTTTTCCCAATCGAACCAATGTCCAGTTCCTTAAAGTACTAGACCGCAACAACATCCAAATAGAGATCTGGGAGCGCGGCGCCGGTTACACACTTGCTTCTGGATCCAGTAGCAGTGCAGCTGCGGCAGTAGCTCATCGCATCGGTCTTTGCGACCAAAACATCACTGTACATATGCCGGGAGGAAATATTCAAATACGAATCGGCGACGATTTTCAGATCCAGATGGAAGGTCCCGCAACACATGTGGCTACTATGGAAATTGCCCCTGAAGCCTTCAACTTTTGACTCGCTGTCTCAAAGATTAAAGCAACTTCCAGCCTACATGCTGTTTCCAATGAGCGGACAAATTTTTGATTATCTATTTGAGGCTTAATATTCAAAAAACTTGAATTCTACCTTCTGATTCTTATCAACGCTCTTTTCCAATTTTTCAAAACGCTAATTTAATTATCAATATACTATGAGCACACAAACATCTGAACGTCACGAATTTCAGGCCGAGGTTAAACAGGTTTTAGATATCGTCGTCCACTCCCTCTACACAGACAAAGAGATTTTTATTCGTGAGTTAATCTCGAATGCATCGGATGCTACTGAAAAACTAAGACACACGCAAATAACTGAGAAAGAAGTATTTGATGATGATCTCGACCTTGAAATACAAATCACGACTGACGAGGAGGCTGGCACAATAACCATACGAGATTTCGGAATCGGGATGACTCGCGACGAACTGGTCGAAAATCTCGGCACGATCGCTCACTCTGGTTCGAAAGCATTTCTAAAGGCCCTTAAGGAAAATGGAGAACGTAACGAAAATCTGATCGGTCAATTTGGCGTCGGCTTTTACTCAGTGTTTATGGTAGCCGACTCAGTCGAAGTTTACACTCGCAGTTGGAAGCCGGAAGGCGAAGCCTTTTGCTGGTCAAGCACAGGTGACGGAGCATACGAGATTGAGCCGGTCGAGGGTGAGCGTCGTGGCACACGCATCGTTATAAAGCTCAAGGATGAGCATAAAGATTTCTCTAAAAAAGTAACACTCGAAGGCATTATTAAACGCTACTCCAGCTTTGTACAGTTTCCGGTAAAAATCGACGGAGAAGAGTTCAAGACGGTTCAGGCCCTTTGGTTGAAGAGCAAAAATGAAATTACCGAAGAAGAGTACAAGGAATTTTACAAGTTCCAGGCCAATGCTTTCGATGAGCCACAGTTTTGGCTCCATTTTGCGGCAGATGCTCCATTGGCTATTAACACTCTGCTTTTCGTTCCCAAAGAGAACATGGAAAGCTTCGGCTTCGGACGTATGGAACCCGGAGTAGCGCTCTACTGCCGAAAGGTGTTAATCGACAGCCAACCTAAAAATCTTTTGCCAGACTGGCTTCGCTTCCTTCGAGGTGTTGTTGATAGCGCTGATCTACCCCTAAACATTTCTCGCGAATCCATGCAGGATAGCGCACTTATTCAAAAGCTTAATCAGGTTATTACTAAACGCTTTCTCAAAACTCTTGAAGAAAAAGCCAAGAAAGAGCCTGAAGCATATGAGGATTTCTGGAAAACTTTCGGATTTTTTATCAAAGAGGGCGTTACCAGCGACTTCAACCATCGCGATCAGCTGTTGAATCTACTTTGCTTTGAGTCCTCTTACACTGAAGAAGGAAAGGCGACTAACTTGAGCGACTATATTTCACGTGCGCCGGAAGCACAAAAAGAGATTTATTATCTCTCGGGAACCAGCCGCAAGGCCATCGAAAGCGGGCCTTACCTCGAGGCCTTCAAATCCCGCAACATCGAAGTGCTCTACCTCTACGAACCCATTGACGAGTTCGTTATGAACCATGCACGAGCCTTCCAGGAGAAAAACTTCGTATCGGCAGATTCGGATGACATTGATTTGAACGCTATTTCAGACGATTCGTCTAGCAAAGAAGACGAGCTTGATAAGAAAACAGCCGATAAACTGTGTGCTTTTATTAAAGAAAAGTTGGGCGATCAGGTCAGCGAGGTATCCTCTAGTGATCGACTTGTAGGCAGTCCGGCAATGGTCGTGAACGGTGATAAAATGATGACTGCACAAATGCGAAGAATGATGAAAGCAATGCAACAAAAATCAGGTAATGAAATGCCTGACTCCGAGCCACCAGTCAAACTGCAGATAAACCCAAGTCACTCCCTTATCAAAAATCTGGCTAATTTAAAAGACTCCGATCAGGAGCTTGCCGGCATGATCAGCGAACAGCTTCTTGATAATGCACGCACCGCCGCAGGTTTAGTTGAAGATCCATCTACGATGGTGCAACGCAGCTACAAAATAATGGAACGACTAAGCTCCAAATAGCATCTTTTACAAAAAAGCCGTTTTCACACTGAAGACGGCTTTTTTGTAAGCCAACACGATTGAGGAGCGGATAAAATCCGCACGGTGTCTACCAAACTCTTTTTGATTTTCATAGCTTGTTTCGGTTAAAGAAAAAGCGTTAGATACATCTCATTCCCCACCGGAGTAAATCCACCTATTAAATCAAGTTCCGATACCGCATCAAAAATGTCTCAGGAAGCTGACCATTCTTCAAAATTTCCCTATTTCAATCGTGAATTAAGTTGGTTGGCGTTCAATCAGCGTGTACTGGATCAGGCGAAATCGACCGAATATCCTCTGTTGGAGCGAATGAGGTTTTTGGCGTTTTTTAGCTCTAATCTCGACGAATTTTTTGAAATTCGGGTCGCTGGGCTCATGCAGCAGGTCAAATCCGGTATTATTGAAATGGGGCCGGATGGACTCGACCCCAAGGAGCAACTACAACAAATTCGAGCAACGGTTAACAGACTTATTGTCGAACAAGCAGAATGTTGGACAGATCAGCTAGTGCCCGCCCTTGATGAGAAGAATATTCTTTTCCGCAGTTACAAAGAACTTACACGCAATGAAAAACTGTGGCTTACCAAATACTTTGAAGAGCAGATTTTTCCAGTCCTGACTCCCCTCGCAATTGATCCGGCACACCCCTTTCCAAATTTGACCAACAAGGCTCTTTATGTATTGGCCTCCATAAACGATCCCAAAACACGGATCATCAAAAGTATGATGGCCATTATACCCGTACCGCGTATATTGCCGCGCATTGTCAAAATAGGTACAGCGCGTAAAGGTAATGCCGAGGTCTACGTTTTCCTGAGTGACATTATACAACACTATATAAAGCGGCTGTTCCCGGGATACCAAGTACGCTCTGCAGTGCCATTCAGGATTACACGCAACAGCGACCTCTATATTGATGGTGAAGAAGTCGAAAACTTGCTCCGTAAAATGGAGGAAGAGCTGGTAAATCGGCAGAAAGGCGCGGCAGTACGTATGGAAATCGCGCAGGGCGCTGACCCCGTCTTACTTGAGGAACTCCTGAAGGCCATCGATTTAAAAGAAGAAGACACCTATATAATCGACGGCCCCATTAATTTAATGCGACTAATGGGGGCTTACAACCTGATTGATCATCCTGATTTAAAATTTCCGCCACAACTACCCTTTACACCTCCCGAATTAGCTGCGCCTAACAACCTCTTCGAACAAATCAAAAAGCAAGACATTCTGCTTCACCACCCCTATGAAAGTTTCCAGCCATTTATTGATCTCCTAGTTCAGGCAGCTCGTGACCCACAAGTCTTTGCAATCAAGCAAACACTCTACCGGACTTCAGGAGATTCACCTATCGTTGAAGCGCTAATGGAAGCTTCACGTCGCGGAAAACAAGTTTCAGTTCTTGTTGAGATCAAAGCACGTTTCGACGAAGCCAACAACATTCAATGGGCTCGACGACTGGAAGACGTTGGCGTGCATGTCGTCTACGGGCTTGTGGGCCTGAAAACCCATTGCAAGACCTGCATGATCGTTCGTAGAGAACACGATGGATTGCACCGTTATGTACATCTCGGCACTGGTAACTACAATCAGAGAACTGCTCGACTTTATACCGACTTGAGCTTCTTCACCGCAGATCCTTCCATTACTGCTGAAGTTGCCGGACTTTTTAACACACTTACTGGATTTTCCCTGACACCATCATTCGAGAAGCTGCTGGTCGCCCCTTTTAACCTACACAACAAAATACAAAAGTATATCAAAGAAGAGACTCAAAACGCCGGAAAAGGTGAACCAGCTCGTATCATAGCCCAAATGAACAGCTTGGTGGACAGAACCACGATCGACAACCTCTACAAAGCTTCTCAAGCAGGTGTTAAAATAGATCTGATAGTACGTGGTATCTGCACACTGATTCCACAGGTAAAAGGAATCAGCGAAAACATCACTGTACGAAGTATCCTTGGTCGCTATCTGGAGCACAGTCGAATTCTTTACTTTGAGAATAGCGCTGGCGCCCAGCCTCATCTTTTAGCGGGCAGTTCTGACTGGATGCCACGCAATTTCTTTCGCCGTATAGAATCGGTATTTCCGATCGAGGCACCGCAACTTCGCTCACGACTAATCAATATTCTGGAAACCTATCTCAACGATACAAAAAATGCACGGGTGCTTCATAGCAACGGATCCTATCACAAAGTACGAGGGTCGGCCAACAAAGCAGTTCAACAATCAGCCCAGGATTTTTTTTACCAAGAATCCTATTATAAAAGACAAAAACCGAAAGAATGCCAGACTGAAGAACCCATTTCTCAATTACACGAATCTACAAAAAACAAACCAGACTCATCACATTCGGCTAATAAAACTTCCGCCTCAGATTGAAACAACTTGTAACTTTCAAACTTTCCTTTATCGATTCGCTATTGTATCTCTCAACTCAGTAATTTCTCTATCCAAATCCTCTATTTTCCGTTCGATTGTTCGAAGTTCTGTCTTACTCTTGGTTCCCTTTGCCTTAGCCATAAGTCTACTCTTTTCGTCATCCATCTTACGAATTTCTTCCTCCAGTTGCGTTACATAAACATCTTCAAGTTTCATGTCTCCGCTGGAAAGGTAAGAGGATACATCGCCCACTCCGTTTTCAGGGTATTTCATGATTATGGCCTGCGATTTTTCGTTCAAAGAACTGATTGAATAAACAAATTCTCGGCCGCTTTTTTTCTTAAATTTTACGTATTTTTGGCTTCTGCCCAGTAGAGTAATTTGGATTTTTGAACCTTCCTTATTCTCTACGGTAATTTTAGCCGGATAAACGTATGTCCTTTCAAAAAGATTACCCTCATTGTAAACAAAGCGATCATAAACAACTTTTGCGCCATATCCGGCCAAACCAAGGAAAATCATCGACAGAATCAGATTTCGCATAACATAAGAAAATTACAGCATTTTAAGATAAATTACGCAATAAAAGCATCTTAGGTCCCAAGCTGCATAGGCGATGCTCATATTTTTAAGGATCAACGCAAATCAATGATCGGCTGATGCTTCTGTTTTAAGTGGAGCCTCCTCGCTGTTAGCCTCAAGCGCTTCTTCTGAAGGCTCCTCAACTGCTGGTTCAGGCTCAGGGCTCAAACCCTGCACAATTTCCTCAGCTGTCCATGGTGTAGTACGAGCACTATAATCAGCAATGTATTTTTCCATGTCCTCAACCGCAAATTCAGAACCTTCGTTGCCCCACTCCTGGCGGATATAAGTCAAAACACTAGCGATATCCAATGGTTTAAGATTCAATCCGCTTGGTCCAAATGCTGGCATATTACCGTTGTACTGATTACCCAATACTTCTATCGGACCGTTCATACCGTTGATCAAAATACGAGCTAGAACTTCTTTATGTCCAAGAACCCACTCAGAACCTGCAAGTGGAGGAAATGCGCCAGCGACACCTAAACCACTTGTCTGGTGGCAAGCAATGCATTGAGCAGTATATATTTTCTTGCCACGAGCAAATAAATCGATTTCCACAGCTTCAACGCCGGCGTTGGGATCGTAGTCAAGCGTGTAGGCATCCGGGCTAAACTCTCCATCGTAATGAACCAGATAAATTCCGCCCCAGAAGCAAAGCGCTGCAAAGACAAAAAGTAGAAAGACCGGCATCGGTGAATAATTCTCGCTCGGTTCTTCATTTTCCCGCAAGAGTGGATCATTCAAGTCCAAATTATCGGACTCGTTTTTATGTTCTCTATTGCTCATTCTTCAATAATCTTAGCTTCAGGCAAACTATAATCAAGTTTCAGACTAAGCAAATAATCCACCAAAACTTCAGCTCGTCGAGTTGGCACTACTTCATAACCTTCTTCCGGAGCGTAAATCGAATCTGGTTCAAACTTCAGGGCTCTAGACGAAGGAGCGCCATCGATTTTTTGCACTTTGTATAGGAAGGGATATCTGGGCTTTGGAGCAAGGCCCTCGAGAACACTTTTGGGATTATAGAGAAGCAGGTGGTGCCAGTTAGCATCTGGTTGGCGCTCACCTATGGTCATTAAATCAGGCCCAATACGCAGACTTCCGAGCAAAGCTCGCTCTTGGGTAACATAGTCTCGAGCAACTGTAGCACGCCTGCTCCAGTTGCGTTCTATATCGCTCCCCAAACCTAAACGGCGTGCTTGCTGGGTATGACAATAAGCACAGCCAAGATCGGCATAAACGGCTTTCCCCTGCTGTGCGACACCAGACAGTTTACGAGGAAATATGGGGTCTCCTTCCATCGGATTGCCCTTTTCATCCAAATTTTCGGTTGTCTGGGTAAGATCACCGAGCTGGATATAACCGCCGAGAACCAGCCCCATGAACGAAAGCGCTAATGAACTTAGAACAAATAAAAATAAAACAGAAAAGCTTTTCATTAGGTAGCGCCCTCCTGATTGAACGATTCGAGAACAGTAGGGCTCTGACCTTCAGCTACCCGATGGCCAGCTATCAACATCCAAAAGAAATTAACTGTAAATGCCATATGCCCAACCAATAGACAAACGATTCCGATGGTGCTCATTTTTAACCAAATGATCCGTGAATCACTGATTTTGCTAAACGATATTTCAGGATTATTCATCTGCATCCCTGCGCTCAGACCACCCCAAAATAATGCAGAAACAATGATAGTAATACCAATCAAACTTCCCCAGAAATGCAGGTGAATCAAATCAATGGATGGCCATTCACGACCACTAAGTCGTGGAACCATAAAGTAAAGTCCGCCAAAAAGTGTCATTGAAAAGAATGCATAGACGAAGAGCTGCTTGTAAGCAGAAATGACTGTCGTAAACTGCACAACTTCATTGACTGAATGAAATGCGACTACAGAGCCAAGCAACCCAACGAGCAGATAGGATGCTACACCGATTAATACAAACCGCAGCGCTATGCTACGCCACAGTTCTGCAAAGAATCCTTTGGCTGAAAGAAACAAGTTCAGTACCACAACTCCAATCGGCATCATCATAACCACTGATGCAACAATGCTTGTGGAACTTAACCAGACAGGAATTGGACCACCAACCATGGATACTAATCCAGTCCAGCTACCTGCCAATATGAGCGCACAAAATCCAAAAAGCGCCATTGAATATGAGTGAATAGGCCGACCAAGAATCTTTGGAATCAGGTAATAAGCAACCGCAAGCGCAATCGGAGCCAACCAAAGATTCAAGAAACTTGCATCAAACCAATGGCTTACCACAGATTGCAACACGCCCCGAACAGGAAACCAGACAGCCATAAACTGGGCAATCATGTAAATCCAGGGAAATAGAAACAGAGCTGCTAGTATATACCATTGAGATACATTGACTGTCTTTTTTTGACGTGTTAGAAAGGCTTGCACGCCCCAGACACCAATCAACGCATATGCTATCAATAGGATAGGTGTCGCATAACCGGGAAGCTCCAGTGATTGCAGAGGAGTGAACTTACCGATGAGAATTCCAAACAAACCAAGCTTCAGGCCGGCATTCCAAAAAATTCCTGCGATAATCAAGATACCACCATCACGCACAGGCGATAGTGACAAACGAGCAATCAACCATAGAGCAACTGCAAAAATCGCGTTGCAACCCCAACCAAAGAGCATCGCATTGGCTGCCAGCGGATACAGCCTTCCATAAGTAAACCACGGCAATGCGGCCAAGAAGTCTGGCTTGTAGCACTGTATACTCGTAATCAGCGTAACTGTATTTGCGACAACAAGCCAAATAATAGCACAGAAAGTAAAAAAAAGTACTGGAAATCTAAGCGACTTATCAACGCTGCCCAACTCAGCAAGCAGAGCTGAACCCGCTCGAACGGATTTAGAATTAGGCTGTGAAGTATCGCTCATTGAGGTAAAACTAAAAATCAAAAATCATTACTAGACTAACAAAAGCTAGGTAAGCTAAGAAAACCAACTACTTTGCAGTTTTATAAGTTTCCACAGTCGAGTCCATCGCCTCTTCAATAGGTATACGCACAAGGCCCGACTCCTTATCAATTATTTCATATCCAGTAACTTTTGCCAGCCCTTCCGCACGGGCTTCGTCTGCTTTTCGCTTACGCTCTTCATGTACTTCCCGATCAACCGCAGGAGGCCTTCCGGGCAGGTAGGCGACATACAAAATGACCGCAAAAATCAGAATCGCACCAACAATACCTGTCAGTGAAAGCAATCGATTGATCTTAAATGATTCTGTCTGAGACATCTTTCTTTACTCCGTATAATTAATTGAAATTTCGATATTCGGGTCACGAATAGGAATCGGCTCAACTTTTCTGGCGCTTCGACAAAAGGCGAAAACACAGATTCCACCAATACCGACAAGCGAGGCAAGATCGACCCAATTGACAGAAAACTGGCGTACCAAATATCCAGCGGCATGCGCATCAGTATTAGCAAGCTTCCCCGGCACAATATTCCAATAAAGGTCCAACAAATGAAATGTCAGCATCCAAAGAGCAATGGGAACCGTCCTCCGAACCACGACCTTTGATTTGTACCAAAGCAAAGCCAAAAATGGGATTAGAAAACTACCGAATACCAGCCCCATGCTTACCCACCACCACGAGTTCAAAGTACCATCGTAGTTCTTTTCGCGGATATTATACCAAAAAGTCTCTTCCGGAATATTAGCGCTATAGATCAGGAAGTATTGAGAAAAGCTGATGTACGTCCAGAAAATGGTGAATGTAAGCATCAAACAACCAAGATCGTAACGATGTGCTTGCTTGAGAATGCCCTTTAGGTAGCCCTTTGAAGCCAAAATTACTGCGATGATAAGAAGCGCACAAACAGCCGAGCGAACACATGCTGCAAAAAACCAAACACCATACATGGTGGAAAACCAGTGGTATTCAAGCGACTTGAACCAATCGATCGAACCAATAGTTGCCGCGCCTGCGCAGAGAAAGAGACCGATCGCGGACAACCGACGCGCCTTGTGCAGATTTCCTACATCACCAGTTTTATCTGTATCAAACGACCAACGACGCAGAAGACCGGCGAAAACTATAAAGATGCCAAATACAGCCAACGCACGAATTGTGAAAAAATCTATATTTAGATAAGGATGCTTCCACAGATAAAGGGGATCTTCCCCTACAGTTCCATGGCCTGGAAGCAAGTTCTTTCCATCCATCCACTTCCAAAGCAATCCTGGATTCTCATGTAAATACGGAATTGCCAGAAGCGGCAAAAACAGAACCAACAGATAGGGAAATGCCGCCATGCAGTGCTCACACTGGCGTCTAAGTATGGTCGGCCAACGCGCGTGAAAAACATACCAGATGAGCGTTAGGAAAGTTGCGCCCATCGCAATAGATAGCCAAAACCCAAGCCCCAGCAACCATCCCATAAACGGCCGTGCATCTCCTGAAGTCCAACCTTGGAATAATCCGAACGCAGCGACGAATATTCCTACCAGTCCAACAAGACCTGCGGCATTGCTCACTTTGCTCAGTTGAGTGTTATTTGCATCCGAACTCATTGCTTTATAATCCAAGTTTTGTGCGTTGTGCCGCGGAAAGATCTTCAGTCTTTGTGTTCTGTGATCGCTGCAACGCTCGCACGTAAAGTACTGTCGCCCAGCGTTCCTCAGGGGACATACGACCTTTCAATCCATACATTTGATTATAGCCATTGCTAATCACTTCATAAATATACCCATCTTCAACGGTTCGCAGACGATCGTCGTGATAACTAGTTGCCAATACCCCATAAGGTTTCGTTACCCCGTTCCCATCCCCCGCAGCGCCATGGCAGGAGATGCAGAAAATTTCGTACTTTTGCTGTCCCAATTCCATCAATTCATAAGTAATCTCAAGTGGTATCTTACCTACGAAACTACCGTCCGGATTCTTACCCTGATTGAAAACAGTATCACCAACAGTTGGATCATTAAAATCGGCTGAAAATACCTGAGAATGATCAAAATAGTTTCCGCGCGCGACCGTGTTTGCAGGAACCGGACGATCATCACGTTCATCACTAAAGAATGAATTTGAACTCTGAGGCTTGTACTTTGCCTGATGATCCATGTCAGGGAAAATTTCAATCGGCGGCTTAGTGCTTTTCGAACCCCGCAGTCCAAAGATGGATAGCGCCGCAACAACGGTAAAAATGAAAATGGCTAGAAAAATGCGCATATCAGTACCCTACTAGTTTGAAACCTCCTCGATATCGCTACCACCGATCTCTTCCAAAAATTTACGTGTCGCCACGGGATCAAACTTCTGATCACTTGTCTCAATTGCGATTAAAAGACGATCCCCTGAAACCTCCAAAAATTTATCGCTTTCGAAGAGTGGGTCATGGTGCTGTGGCAATAAATTAGTAATAAACATCCCTCCAAGTGTACCAAAGGCAGCCAGTAAAATGGTGAGTTCGTACATAATTGGAAACGGAAAGACTGGGCTAAAATAAGGCTGCCCACGAACAATTAATGGATAGTCGAAAGCATTCATGTACCAGACCATAAACAGTCCAACGAAAAAACCGGTGAATCCTCCGATAAAAGTAAATACCGGCACTTTGGAGCGCGGCTGCCCCTGAGCCTCCGGCATTCCATGTATCGGAAACGAAGAATACGTATCCCATTTCTTGTAACCAGCATCCCGAACTTTTTCAGCTGCGTGGAAAAGCGTTGGTGTGTCGGCAAAACTCGCGATCAATGCGTGTGTGTCAGCCATTTTAATGCGCGCCTCCTTTCTTCTCTGCATCACTGTGGCCATGCGGATCTGCCTGTGGCATTACAAATTTGACTTCCGCGATTGGCATTAGGGGTAGAAAGCGTAAAAACAACAGGAACAATATACTGAACAGACCAAAGGTACCGAAAAAGGTGAAAATATCCACAATCGTTGGCGAATAGTAGCCCCAACTACTTGGCATGAAATCATTCGCAAGAGAGGTTACGGTGATCACAAATCGCTCGAACCACATACCTACATTGATGAGTATAGACATGATCCAGACGAGCGCCCAATTGGAACGTACTTTCTTAAACCAGAAGAGTTGTGGAGTGAATACGTTGCAACTGAACATCATTAAATAGGCCCACCAGTACTGTCCAAAAGCACGATTAATGAAGGCATAGCTTTCATAGGGATTAGCGCCATACCAAGCGATGAAGAACTCCATAATGTAGGCGTAGCCTACCAACGAACCTGTACCCAGACAGATTTTACACATGTTGTCGATATGGCGCTGCGTAATCAGATCGTGCAACCCGTAAAGCGCCCGCAAAGGAAGCATCAGAGTTAACACCATACCAAACCCGGAAAAAATAGCGCCGGCCACAAAGTATGGCGGAAAGATCGTCGTGTGCCAACCCGGCAACACTGCAAGCGCAAAGTCAAAGGAAACGATCGTATGCACTGAAAGCACCAAGGGTGTTGAAAGACCTGCGAGAATGAGATAAGCCATCTCGTAGTTGCGCCAGTGGTTTCCAGCGTTGCGCCAGCCCATAGCGAAAATGGCGTACAGGTATTTACGGAATACATCCATGCCCTCTGCCACCTTTGCCAAAATGCCTGAACCTTTGTAAACACCTACTTTAAGGCGTTGGACGGCACGATCTCGTAAAACTCCAAGATCTGGGATCATTCCCATATACCAGAACAACACAGAAACTGTCCCATAGGTAGAAACGGCGAACACGTCCCACTCAAGCGGCGATCGAAATTGTGGCCAGATCACATTTGAATTCGGGAGTGGAAAAAGCCACCAGGCAAACCATACACGACCAACATGAAACAAAGGAAAAATACCAGCACAGACCACTGCAAAAATGGTCATCGCCTCCGCTGCACGATTAATCGATGTACGCCAGCCCTGCTTTAGCAGACAAAGCACAGCTGATATAAGCGTTCCCGCGTGACCGATACCAATCCAAAAGACAAAGTTAACAATCGCCCAGCCCCAATTGATTGGATTTGCCAGTCCCCAGACACCGACACCCGTGCTAACGAGCCAGAGTAAGCCAACACCCGTAAACGAAGCAGTCATCAGCGCAACTGCCATACACACCCACCACCAAAGAGGTGTTTCAGTTTCAACGATGCGGCAAATTTTATCGGTTACCCAGTTGAAACTGCGATTGTTTGTAACCAGCGGCTGCTCGTGAAGCTCAGCCGGCTCGACTTTTTCCAGCAAGGCAGCCTGGGCAGCATCTAGTGAGCATTCTTGATTGGTCGTAGCCATTTTTGTCAATTTACAAATTTAAAACTTAATGAGCGTGTGACGCTTCTTTTGAAGTGGAGTGATCTTTATGCTCATCATGGTGCGCGGCTCCATGATCTGCCTCATGGCTTTCATGACCATAACGAGCTTTGTATTGCGTATATGCATAAGGCTTTTTGTATGTATCCGGCATTTTCGGATTTGGATTGCGCAGACGGGCCAGGTAAGTTGTGCGTGGGCGCACGTTCAGGTAGCCGAGTACTGAATAATTGCGATCACTGGCTTTCATTTTGGAGACTTCGGAATCTGGATCGGAAATGTCCCCAAAAGTAATACCGTCCGTCGGGCAAACTTGCTGGCAGGCAGTCTTAATGGCTCCATCCCGAACCCGTATGTTGCCACTATCCTTTGCGAGCCTCTTCTGCTCAATTTTGGCTGCCTCGATTCTCTGGGTACAATAAGTGCACTTCTCCATAACCCCACGCATACGCACGGTTACATTCGGATTCGCGCGCATTTTTTCAAGTTCCGGCTCATCTACAGGCCCCAGAGGTCCTTTGTAAAATTTACCAACCTCACGCTTGTTCCAATCGAAGAAATTAAAACGACGTACCTTGTAGGGGCAATTATTTGCGCAGTAACGTGTACCGACGCAACGATTGTAGGCCATAACGTTCAGACCTTGAGAATCATGCACGGTAGCATTTACCGGACAAACTTGTTCACAGGGAGCATTTTCACAGTGCTGACATAAAACACTCATGAAAGACACCTGTACATCATCGGGCACCTCGCTCTGATCGTACTTTTCTGCAGAGAAGTAACGATCGATCCGTATCCAGTGCATTTCACGTCCACGCAACACTTGATCCTTACCAACAATTGGTATGTTATTTTCACTCTGACAGGCGACAACACAAGCATTACAACCAATACAGCTATTCATATCGATTGCCATACCCCATTGCTGAGGTACTGGAAACTTGTCTTCGTTGTCTTTCCAGACTTTTACGTTCGGCGCTGGATTTTTAAATGGAATATGATCGTAAGCAGAATTTCCGCGATACTGATTAACCGACTTTTCCTGTAGTGACTTGTCTTTATCGTGGCCATAGTTTGCTGGAGCATGAGACTCTACGCCCATCTTATTCGCAAAATCAGGATTTTTAGAATAACCGTAAGCTGTATTTTCACGAATCAAAGCACGGCCTTCCATCGACCAGTGTTCCTGAGTATTTGCCAGTTGATAAGTTTTTCCAGTCAGCTCAAGTACGGCGTCGGATGTATGGCTTAGACCGTCTGAAGTGCGAAGAGTGAATGCATTAAATCCGACTCCCTGACCGACACGTCCGACTTTTTGACGCCCCATTCCCAAGGGCAACGCAATAGTGTAATCTGCCATGCCAGGCACAACATGTATTGGCGCTTCAATACTGGTTCCATTAACGGTTAGTTTCGCCACAACAGCCTGTTCCTTGCCGCGGTTAAACTGTGCTTTGTTAATCTGCTGAGTCCCCTTGGCCGCTTCGAAGAATTCACTATTCTCGTTCATCGGTCGCTTGTTGGGAAAAATTTGGACGCCATACTTGGCTTCGAGCTTCTTAGCCAGGAAAGGACTTAACAGAATCGCATTGTCCCAAGTTAACTTTGTAATTGGATCCGGACATTCCAGCATCCAGCCATTGTTAGCGTAACGACCATCGTAAGTGTGCGAGTTCGGTATAAATCGTACCTCAAGCTTATCGATATTGAAATCAGGCGCGAGCAGCTCATTTGGTTTCAGAAGAGTCACAACTGCCGTGTAATCAACGATTACCGGAACACTCGGATAACTGGAGCCTTCCAGTACACCATCACTGAGAAATTTGTTGTAATCTGTTCCGCCAAGCTCAGCAAATGTCCTCTTGGATATTGAGTAGCTATCTGTCTCACTGGAACCTGCAATTCGAGCAAGTATCTCAAGCTCATTAAAGGTCTCGAACAAAGGCTCAATCATTGGCTGAACTGGAACCAGTGTGCCATCAAAGGTGCGACCATCGCCCCAGGACTCTAGATAGTGTGAGCGAGCAATGAATAGATTAACAGCTTCAGCTGTCTCATTTAAGGATGAACCGAGATAAATACTTTGCGCTGCCTTGGACTGAGCCTGAGACCAGTTTAAATTCGCAGGCGCGTCATAAACGGGATTACCATCAAGAACAATAAGGGTCTGGACAGCTCCCTTATTCAAACGGTTTACTGCCTCGGCAATGCCTTGCTCTCTTTCCGGTACTTCAACATAATTAATGGGCGCTTTCAGCACATCGTTCAGTACCATCACAAGCGCCTGAACAGATGCCGGAAAATGCTTACCAACAACGATCAAAGAATGGCCTGCATTTTCGACGAGATCCGCGGCACAAGCATCGATCCATTTAGAGTCTACCTCTAAAGAAGCGCCCACCTGCTTTAACTGACTAAATAAGGGGCTACTAATTCCTTTTTGTTTCAGAACAGCGATGCTCAACAAAGCGACAAATGCACTCATCTGCCCTGAACTTAAGCGCAGACGATGATCCGCCATTGAACCTGTAAGCGTCAAAGTGCTCTCTACAGAATACAGTCGGCTCATTTTTTTCGCGTCCTTGGAGTCCTTCACTTTACGCGTCTTCATGAAGTCGCGAACATTACTTAAAGAACTGTCCTCAGTGCTTAGAAAATCGGAATCCAGCGCCAGCAATCGCTTAACTTCAGAAAATTTAGGAAGCGCACGCAAAGATTTGCCAAAAACAGCTTTTGACGCCTGATCAAAGGTATCGGAATCAATTGCGGTATACTCTGACCAGAGAGCTTCGGGAAATGATTGTTTAATCTCCCGAACTAAAGCTGCCCGACTTGGGGAGGCGCTGGTTCGGGCAAGAAACACGAGCCCTCTTCCCCGATCTTCAAGATGTGCTTTGCGCACCGCTTCGAGACTGTCTCGTACTGAAGCAGGTTTTACTGCCACACCGTCCTTACTGCTTTTAGTCGAACGATCCGGGTCATATAAGTCGAGTATACTCGCCTGAGTAAAAGTACTGGTTCCGCCACCGTAAGACTTGAAGCTCGGATTACCCTCAATCTTTGTTGGTCTTCCAGTGTGTGTCTCTACAATAACAGGAATATTATCACGCTCGCCGGGCATCGACGAAGTATAGTAAACCGGAACTCCAGGAATTAAGTTTTCCGGCTGCTGAGAATACGGCAAAATGAGCTTTTCCGGCCTACGGCAACCTGCCATGCCCAGCCCAGCCAAGCCAAAAGAGGCCGCCATAATTTTCATAAAATGGCGACGATTGACGCCCTGCAGCTCAGAAGCTCCAGCGGGAAATTCACGTTCCATCCAGTCCTTGAACGCAGGTGTTTCCGACAAATCGTCGAGACTTCTCCAGTAGCGCGGGCCTGTAAGTTCAGTATTCTTCATTATTTAGAAACAAATTAGCGGTGACAGCCGGAACAACTTTGCGGTGGGTTAACTTTCCAATCGTGCACAAACCCTTCAAACTCCGCCTCAGCTTCCGGTGTTTCCGGACGTTCCCAAGCCATATTGTAAACTTCGTCAACCGGACGAACATACTTTTCAGGATTGCGATGACATTCTAAACAGAAGCCCATGCTAAATGATTTTGCATGCTGAACGACTTCCATTTGATCGACACGACCATGGCACTCGACGCAGCTAACGCCACGATTCACGTGCACTGCATGATTGAAGTAAACATAGTCAGGCGTTTTGTGAATGCGTACCCAGGGAATCGGCTCGCCGGATTCATAGCTTTCGCGAACAAGCGACAACTGCGGATCGTCTTTCCGAACCATACTGTGGCAGGACATACAAACATTAGTACTCGGTACATTTGAGTGTCCGGAGCGATCAACAAAAGTATGGCAGTAGCGACAGTCGATACCCAATTGACCAGAGTGTATCTCGTGGCTAAACGCGACAGGCTGCACGGGTGCGTAGCCAACACGGGTATACTTGGGTGTAAAATAGTAAGTGATTCCGAGAGCAACCGCTCCACCAACCAAACCCAAGGCGACAGCTACCTTTATTGGTACTGTGTTGACCCATCTAGGAAATACGTTCGCCATTACTTGTGATCAAATTTGTTTAAATAGGTGTAAAAACTAAACACTCTTGCGAACAACGGTATTTTGTGCGGAACGAATGCGCGGATGAGCCCCTATCGATTGTGCGCGACCAGACTTGTTATCTCCCTCGGAAATTTCATGTGACAGACGCTTACCATTCAGCAAAAAGCCGCTAATGGCAGCCAAGCCCGACCATTTAAGAAAATTTTTACGTGTTGTTTTTACTTTGTTGTCCATGAAAACAATTCAGAGTTGTTGTGTAGACGTGTATTATTAATGCAAACAATTTGTTTATGGAAAAGAGAATGCAGACTTTGCCTTAGCTGCACGAATATCGAAGGTTAAAAATAAATTCTGTTTGGCAACTCATTGTTCCAAACACGGTGAATCAATTAACTAGGGGCATAATTTTGATTAAAATTATTTATAGATCACGTTTATTTTCGACCGATTTATTGAACACCACACAATCTAATTTCATTAAAAAATCCTAACTGACAATAGCTCTGGAGAACAGATCTACAATGATGCTTAGATACAGCCAACCCTGTTTTGTTCGCAGGTAAATGATGTCCGATACCAGTTGTTGTTCCGATCTAAGATGAAGCCCCAACTTAAAATACGAATTTTCCTTCTGTTCGTCGGACTGCTATTTCCATGTATTGTATTTTCTCAAATCGCTCCTGGATGGGGTAGCCTGGATGATAAGAATGGAGCCGCTCAAGCTTTAAGATCCGGAGTTCCTCTGAGTTCGTTTTCTTTTGGACAAAGAGGCTTTTCAACTCCTTCTGATGCTCAACCTTCCCTATTTTTAGCCAGGACGGCATCCACGGGAATGGCAGATCAGGTTACTCCGGAAATTGAGGCGCTGGCAGATGGGTTGAAAAATGATCCGGTTAAAATTTTCAATCATGTTTTCAATCACATTGAATATGATCATTATTTTGGCTCTAAAAAGGGAGCAACTATGACCTTACTGACAGGAAGGGGAAACAGCTTTGATACAGCAGCTCTCCTTGTCGCTCTTTTGAGATCAGCGGGGTACACAGCAGAATACCGTTATGGGCCTGCTCAATTTAACTTTGATGAGCTTTCTAATTGGTGTGATTTTCGTCTGGACTCATACAGTCATCTTACCGAAGCCGAGTTCAGGCAACAATATGATTTAGTAGGCATCAATTTGCCCGTAGAGGATCTGAAAAAATACACCTATGTACTCAATTTTAATAGTCGTCGTGGTTATCCTTACACGGATGTAGGCGATTTAGGCTTTGGAGCTAATTATTATCAGATTCCGCATGTATGGGTTCGCGTGACTGTTGATAGCCAAACCTGGGAGGTCGATCCTTCATTTAAGTTGCACACGCATTATACGAGAGAAGACATCAAGAGCATCACTGGATTTAATCGAAGTACTTTTTTAAACACTATTGGTGGAACTATTCAGGGGGATAGTGTAACGGGCATTTCGACTACTGACCTCGCCAACCTTTTAACTGATTACAGCACGAATATCAGAAATTGGATCAGATCTAATAACCCTGCTATCCAGACCGTCGCATTTACAGGAGGTCCTCGAATCAATCCTGTTTCTTTCAATAGTTTCAATGAGACATACCAAATTTTGTATGCTTCACGGCCTTGGCTTTCAGTGACGACATGGTCATCAACAATTCCATCAGAATTCATGTCCAAATATGAAATCGAGGCTGGCCAGTTAAATAATGGTGTCTTTTCCTCGAGCGGGTTTGATACCAGCATCCAGACGCCCTGGTTGAACGGGCAAAAGCTATCACTCACTTTTTCAGGGAATACGGCATCGCTCAAGCTGGATGATGCTGCGTGGGAAACATTTACGGTTTCCGGCTCATCTGTTGTTTTAAGAATTAAAGCCGTTCACCCCTACTACAGCTTTGTATACAACCCTTCTACTGGACAGTTTGAAACCACTAATCAGGGTCGGGGAGATCAGGAGGAGTTCAAGACCTATCAAAAATCAGACAGCAATGCCTATACATTTGTTTATGGCTTTGGTGCTCCTGGTAAGCATTTAAGGAAACGTCAGGAACAACTTGATGCTTATCGCAGGCAAGGCATTTCAGATGCGGATGAGCGAATTAAAACGGAAATTCTCAATGTTATGGGGCTGACATGGATGATGCAGACAGAGCTCAGTGATTTCCTGATTGCCAGTCAGCTCGACATAAATCGTGCTTACAGCCACCGTTTTGGTCGTGTTTCTCAGGAAGATAATTTCTTTATTGATATTGGCCTGCAAATCCAGGGACTGTCTTCTCACAGCGGAATTGAGTCAGATGAAAAAGTATTCCTAGCCTTGGCTTCTTTCTTTGGAAGCGCCATGGAGCACGGAGTGATGGAGCAGTTGCAAGGTGCGAGCGTTAATGGGGTGTCAACAGTCAAGATGGTTTCCTTGGCAAATGACAATAACGTAAAGATTTTTCAGGCAAATTCGGCGAACTGGTCAGGTGGAGGGGGTATCAAGGCACAACTCGACAACTACCCCGCAGCGGTTCTAGATAAAGTTGAAGACGTTGTTCTTAATCAGGGAGGAGTAGCTTTGATTCCTGAAGAAGGAAGCCAGCTTCTTAACAATTGGACAGGCTACGGTTACGCTACGATCGAACAAAATTTCGTGGATATGGGCATTACCGGAGGATTAAAAGGGGGATATAATACTTCAGGGGGAATTGTTGATGTTTTAATTCTGGAAGAGTGGACCGCCTCAGACCCGTCATATCTCTGGTCAGGTTCGGCATTGATTGAACTGGGTTCCTGGCCTGCGACGACCCCAATGTTTCATGCTGCCGATCCCGTGGAAATGGCGACGGGAGCTTTTGTTCTAGATAAAACAGAAATGACGTTAGGTTCCGAAAGTGGGCCAAGAGGACTAAGCTTTAGTCGCCACTATCACTCTGGAAATCGATACAACAAAACAGGAAGCATGGGGTTCGGCTGGACGCATAACCACAATATTTATATATCACAGTCAGCAGGGATCCGGGCTGGCCTGGGGCAAACAACCAGCGCCCACATGTCTCCGTACCTGTCTGCTATTACAGCGGCAATTGACGTATATCGCGACGGCACGTCCACAGCAAAAGAACTGACCACTGTCGCGTTGATTGCAAAATGGGCAGTGGATCAGCTCCGAAATAATGGAGTTGGAGTCGTGATGGGAAATCGGACGTATCAATTTGTTGAAATGCCTGACGGTACC
>CAZUYZ010000121.1:0-4882 GCA_964624365.1 uncultured Puniceicoccaceae bacterium | reverse complement strand
GCGATTGATTTCCACACTCAATGTATCAGCTGCGACAACTACTTCTGCACCCGTGAAACTCACATCGGTAGCATTTGCCTTGAGCGCTGTCCATTTGAGTGATGCATCCGTTGAATCGGTAATTAACGCCAACGCAAAATCGACCCCACTGAGTTCCAGACCAATTGCATTTGCCTGACCTCCGTTAATCCCGGCAAATGCCGAGACTCCCGAAGCGCCCAGCGCCAATAGATCAACCGATTGATCTGCACCATCTACTTTTACTGTCGATGTCGATTTTTTCAGTGCAAAACCTCCGTTGACCTGGAAAAAACCGAACAAGTCGATTGCCAGATCGCCACTTACCTCCAGCAACTCACCTGCGCTGGCCGCCATATCAAATGTTGTTGTCGTTGAGGGTCCGGTTTTGATTTCCAGATTCTGTGCTGAATAATCTACCAGTGAATCATCGCTGGCAGCGGCATTAATCTCAACCGCCAATGTATCGCCGGTAATCGTCAAATCCTCTAACCCAATCAATCCTGCGGTTTCAGCGCTTGCCTGTAATGCAATCCATTTACGAGGAACAGCTCCATTGGCTAGTTGCTCCGTGCTTTCATTCATCAGCGCCAGGCCAAATTCCACACCGGTCAGTTCCAGACCAGTCGCTTCTTCCGAACCACCATTGAGGCCGACAAAAGCAGTCAGATCGCTGCCGCCCAAGGTGAGCGAATCAACAATCACATCCACCGGTGTCTCGCTGCCGGATTCCAGAACTTTGACAGTCTTTACATCCTTGCGGATCCCGAAGCCACTACTAACACGGAAGAACCCAAACACATCCAGCGTCAGATTGCCGCTAATTTCAATAAATTCACCTTCCGCTCCATCCATATCCAGCGTGATCGTAGTACCATTCGATCCGGCCAGTACATCCAGAGGCTGAGCACGGAAGTCGACTACCAATGTGCGCGCCGGTATGTACGGATCTCTATAACCAGCAACAGTCTGATTGACCTGAGCGTCTACGACGCGCTCATCGACTGCAACCATCAGATCATTGATGTTCGTTTCAATCAGAGAACCACCAAAACGCACCTGCAATTGCGAGTTGTTCCAGAAGACTACTTCAATCGATGCTCCAGCAACAGTGAATGCTGCATCCAGGGCGGCCTGCACGTCTGCTTCGCTCGCGGAAAATTCAATCGCATCAGTTTCATAAACCGTGCCACCATAATTTAAACTTAGAGTAAAAGCGCCGGGCACACCCTTGCGGTCAAAGTTAACGCTCTGTATTTCTGCTTCGGGTGTTACACCATCAGTCACACGGGATGTCCGCACCTCTCCTGCTGTTAATCCGCTGAAGGAAGCCTGCAAAGTTGAAAGATCCTGTTTGGCACGCTCATTTACAAATCGAACATCAAAGAACTGTGACCACTTTGAAGAATCTTCGTTATTATAACTAACTTCTACATTGCCTGCGCCGATTGCGCTGAGTCCTTCAAGAGCGGATTGTATTGACTCGGCCAGTACTGGCAGATCGCTCGTGTAGCTGATTGAGGCAGTTTCATTGCCATCCAGAAGAACTGTAAAATCACCACTCGGACGAACAAAATCCAGTTGAACATCTACTTTCATTTTCAGAACGTCTTTGCCTTTCAGCGAACCTCCAAAAGTAATATCCCAGATCTTTGAAGAACCACTGACACTCACGCTGCCACCGATGCTGGAAAGTGCACTGTTGAGTGTAGCTTCTATATCCGCCGCGCTTGCTGAAAGATCCAGACTCACTGTTCTGTAAGTTCTACCTGAATAGAACAGACTCAGAGTAAAGCTTCCGGTACCCTGAGTATTAATGGCTACCCGCTGCGTTTCACCACGTCCGCTGCCCCCACTGGTGACTGTGCCAAATAATATTTCGTTGCTGCCAATATCACTATCATCGATTGTGAAGGTCCCGATATCTTGACCGCTCAGTGCACCGATGAATCTTACATAATAGACATGCTGGTTAATCGAGTTTACCTTAAAGTCGACGTAAATATTGTCAGTCACAGTCTCCAAGGCTTCTGCGAAAGCTTTTTTAATACGGGCCTCGTTTACATTCACCATACTACCACCGAATTTTACTGTACCTCTTTCGCCGGTGCTATCGTAAATGATATCAAATGTGCCTTCTGCATTATAAGGATCTAATGCGATCAGAGGAACTACTTCGCTGCCACCGGTTTTTGCAGAAACCGTTTCGCTGACCGATACCTGAACGCTTGGCTGCGCCGAACTCAGCGTCTCGATTTCTATCTGCTGCACTTCACTAATACCAACCCGTGCAGGCTGCTCCTCGCTAACTTCAGTAGCAATCAGTGCTGCGGTCGTCGATACAGTCAGGCCTGTTATATCCTGCCCGCTCAGATCGCCAATAAACTCAATAACAAAACCATCGTTACGTCCGCCACTGACTGTAACATTGCCAGCGCCCACGGAACTAAAGCTTTCCAGTGCAGCAGTGATGCTGGTTCGTAAAGAAGCATCATTGTCGTCAACAGCTACTGTTATTGATTGCTCTTCGCTGTTTAGTTCAAATGTAACCGTGCCGATCGTCGCTGGATCAATCAGCAGTTCATACTCTGTATTAACTCTGACTTCCGGCTTCTCTGGCAAAGACACGCCCTGATTGATCAATACCTCCAAACTGTCCGAAGATACCGTCAAACCATCGACACCTGTGAAAGCCACTCCGCCAGCATCGGCTTTGAGTGCAGTGTACTTGTGCGACGGATTGGCGCGATCTGTCATCAGCGCCAGTGCGAAATTGGATTCGCTCAGTTCAAAGCCTAATGCTTCAGGATCATTACCATTCAGCCCAGCAAAGCTGTCTAGGTTGGTCGCACCAATCGCAAGCAAATCGACCTCTATTTCTTTACCGGTGTCAACACCACTGCTGTCATGTAAGGTCACTATATCGATTTTCTTCTCAAAGCCAAACCCGCCGGAAACCTGGTAAAATCCGAACAGATCCAGACTTACCGTGCCACTGGCCTGAATTAGTTCACCCAGAGCGCTGTCCATATCCAGTACCATCGAAGTCGTCTCACTGGTAGGAATATTAAGCGTATTATCTCCGGAAAAGTTGATCAGGCTGCCATCGCTTGCGGCACGGTTGACCACAATGCCTAGATCACTGCTGTTCATTGTTACATCGTCCAACCCCACAAAAGAGATACCACCGGAATCGGCCTTAAGCGCCTCCCAATTCCGTGTTCCATTCCGTTCACTGATCAACGCCAGAGCAAAATTGGTATTCTCCAGTTCCAGACCGAAGGCATTCTCCGGATCACCGCCATTTAGCCCCAAGAATGCATTGATTCCGTTGCCACCGATAGTCAAAAGGTCACTCTCAACAACGGAGCCATCTGCAAGCGTAAGGCTCTCCATGGATCGGTCAAAAGACAGACTGTCAGATAGCTGGAAGAAGTTCAGCAAGTTAATGTCCAGCATCTCGCCGGCAACTCGAGTTAATTCACCTTCAGCAGCAGCCATCGCAAACTCAACAATGCCATCCTGAGTTGAAGTCGTCATCGCAGAGAGTCCTTCAGAAACAACGGATTCTCCGGTGTAAACTGAAACCAGTAAGTTCTCCGCATCAAAGTCTACCAGACTTCCATCAGCTGCTTCACGACTGATCGAGACCGACAAATCACTGCCAGAGACCTTGAGCGCATCGCTGCCCACAAAAGCAACTTGCCCGGCATCGGCACGCAGCGCTGTCCATGTGCGTGATGCGTTAGCTTTGTCCGTCAAAACCACCAGGGCCGCTTCTACATTTGAAAGGCTCAGGCCCAACTGGCTTGTGGTGCCAGCTCGCAGTCCGGCAAAAGCATCCAGTCCACTGCCACTAAGTGTAAGCTTGTCCACCGCTACCAGTTCTGTTTCTCCGCTAATGGCAACGAAATCACTACTCTTCTCAAAAGCGATGGTGCCGCTGGCTGTCAAAAATTCGGCTACCGTTAGCTGTACTGCGCCGCTAACACGTATCAACTGACCGAAACGGCCATCCATTTGCAATTGATAATTGTCACCCTTGAGTGCTGGTATCTCCAGAGCAGTTGTAGCGTAATCCAGCACAGTATTGTTGGCCGCTGCAAGATTCACTTCCAAAGACAGATTATCGGAACTTAGATTTATTATGTCTGCTCCGGCGAAACCAGCGCCACCTGCGCTGGCCTGCAATGAAACATAGGTCTGTGCGGCATCGCTTGGATCGCTCACGACTGCCAGTCCGAAGTCTACATCGCTCAGACTCAGTCCAACAGCGTCTGCGGTGTCACCATTCAGCCCGGCAAAAGCGGTCACTCCCTGGCCACTTAAACTCAATACCGGCACATTGCTTAGAGTGGTCGTGCTTGTCCCGTCGATCGTCCTCGCTGTCAATGTAGCAACCGTGGACTTCTTAAACCCAAAGCGCCCATTTAGATTCACAAAACCGGCCAGCTTTAATCCCATTTCTGCAAAAACAGCAACCAGCTCGCCCTCACCTGCGGACATATCTAAAGCAACCGCAGAACTGCCGGCGCCAACAGATACTAGCAATTCGTCTACCGCATAGTCCACCAGACTGCCATCCTCCGCAGAAAGATTCACTTGTACCTCCAGTGTGTTAATCAGCAACTCAAGATCCGAGAGTCCCGCTAAAGTTGCTCCAGCAGCAGCGCCCTGTAAACTGGCCCACTTGCGACTTGCATCCTCCTGATCAGCCAAAAGTGCCAAAGCAAAGTTTACATCTGTCAACTCCAAGCCAATCGGATTCGCGCCGCCATTGTTCAAACCAGCAAAACCGGAAACATTCGATGCACCGACCGTCAGCTTATCAACCGCGACTGAAGAGCTTGTTCTGGAAGCATCC
>CAZUYZ010000120.1:0-3663 GCA_964624365.1 uncultured Puniceicoccaceae bacterium | reverse complement strand
GCTTGTTTCAGGTTAAAGATTCTTTTCAAGTTGTAGGCCGTGCAGACCAAGTTCCATTCTCCAGTGACTTTCTCTTTATGATGGCAAAGCGTTGCGTGAAGCCAATGAACTGACATGGAAGCTATTTCTGGAGCGTGGTCTCAATGCGCTTGGTAAGGATAAGACCGCGATCCTTAAAGATAAAAAATCCGAGGCCTGGAAGGTGCTGTTGGCAGCAGCGATTAAGAGACATACAAGCGCGACCAACGTATGGATAACCGAAAAGCTGAATATGGGTATCCCGCAGGCAGTAAGTTAGAATGTAGGTAAGTTTTTCGCTACAGGAGAAGATCAAAAAGATTATTATCAAGCCTTAATTATAAACTTAACGACATGCCCCTTTTTGACCCTCTCTTGAGTTAAACAAAATCTTCCAATCCAACTGCGACGAAAGAAGCTTCCCTTAGCAGTTTTTTATCAACTGTAATCAATTTTACTGAAAGATCTTTTGCTAAAGCTGCATACTCCGCATCATAGGCAGAAAGCCTGCTGTCAACTATCCAAGTCAAGACGCTTTTCGATTGTACATTGTATTCATTTCCGCGCACTAATGACTCTGCACGTTCTACGGTGCTTTCTGCCTGCGCTAAAGGCATCCCTGTCTGCCGCATGTACAATGCAACAATATTTCGGAATTCAGATTTCCACAGCAGCGGAACTATCCAATCTGGGTCTTTCCGAAATGCTTTTTCCGCAAGTAAGCTGCGTTCACCCGGAATCAACAGATAGGCAATAACATTGACATCTGTAACAACCATTATCGTCTGTCTTTCCTGGCTTGATTAAGCAAGTCATCAGTCAGTTTTCCTGGTAACCAATTTCGATGGCTTCTGAATTCAGCCAGTTCTGCATCAACGTCTCTTTTCGTTGTAATCAAAAGACTTTCCAAACAGTGTATGATCTCCTTATTCAAACTTCGACCATTTTGAAAGGCTCTCTGTTTGAGTTCAGCATGAACGGGCTCAGGAATATTTTTTATGGTAATGGAAGACATGCTTAAAACCATAATGCAACCATTTTGATTGTCAAGAAACCAAAATCTTCTTCATGATGAATTCGTGCTTCCTAAAGGTCTTTTTTTAGTTCTATATTGCTGAACAAACAATCTGGAGGGAAATGCTCCGTCATTTCCGTGCGTAAGCACGCCTAAAAAGTATGATTTACAAGGCCTCTACGGCAACTCCAGTTTAAAAAGGTAGAAACAGATTAGGGTGAGAAATCCTAATTTTAAAATACTGACAGAGCACTAGTATATGGATAACCGAAAAGCTGGATATGGGTATCCCGCAGGCAGTAAGTCAGAATGTAGGTAAGTTTTTCGCCACAGGAGAAGATCAAAAAGGCGATTATCAAGCCTTAATTATAAAACTTAACGACATGGCCCTTTTTCCCTTCCAACGATAAAACAGTGACCAACCTTGATCTGGATCAAATTTTAGGAGCTTTCTCAGGACTGGAAGATCCGAGGACGAGCAATGCGACACGCCACCTTTTCTCTGAGCTTCTATGTCCGGATGTCTATATTTACACAAAAAAGGTTGGGCGATGAAGATCGCCTAACCTTTTTGCTAAAAGCACGTTAGGAAGATTTTTTAGACTTTACCAAAGATTGTCTTCCCATTGGAACACAAGTCCTCGCTAGCCTTAACCAGGCGAGCTGCCATATTTTCCTCTGATTTCTTAAGGTAGCTTCGTGGATCGTAGGTCTTCTTATCGCCGACTTCACCGTCGATCTTCAACACACCTTCGATGTTGCTGCAAATATGCGTAACAATAGGACGAGTGAATGCATATTGTGCATCCGTATCGATGTTCATCTTAATAACTCCGTAATCAAGTGTTTCGCGGATTTCTTCAAGCGCGGAGCCGGATCCACCATGGAAGACAAGGTCCATGAAGGCGTCCTGACCATGCTTGTCGGTGACTGCTTTTTGTCCATCCCGAAGGATGGTTGGTTTTAATTGAACGGCCCCGGGCTTGTAAGCGCCATGAACGTTGCCAAAGGTTGCTGCAAAAATGAAGCGACCCAGTGGCTGCAGCGCTTCATATACCTGAACCATATCTTCCGGTGTTGTGTAGAGTTTTTCGGCAGGAAGCCCCGAAGTGTCGTGGCCGTCTTCTTCTCCACCTACACAACCAGCTTCAACTTCGAGAATGATGTCCAGCTCAGCACATTCTTTAAGCAGTTCTTTGGAAATTTTGAGATTCTCTTCGAGCGATACCACTGAGCCGTCGAACATATGTGATTGGAAAAGCGGGCCTTTACCTTCGGCAATACGTTTGCGGGATGCTTCCAAAAGCGGCTTTAAAAAACCGTCCACTTTTTCAGGGTGGCAATGGTCTGTGTGCAGTCCGACCAGAATATCATACTTCTCTGACAGTCGATGAGTTGCTTCAGCCAATACTATGGCTCCGTAAGCAGCGTCTTTTACGCTCAAGCCAGACGCAAACTGTCCGCCTCCGGTGGATACCTGAATGATGCCGTCCGACTTAGCATCTGCGAACGCTTTGAGAGCTGCATTAATTGTGGTGATGGAAGTTACATTAACTGCAGCGTAGGCATAGTTGCCCTTTTGGGCGGCGTCTAGCATGGCTGCATACTGCTTGGGTGTTGCTACTGGCATAGTATGGTTTAATTAATTTTTGATGTTCTTATTTGCTTGTTAGATAGAGGAATTCCTGAGAGCAAAATTTCCCGGGAAGATACACTTTTATTCAGATTAATTGTTTATCAACAGTAGAATTCGATTTTGTCCAAGCGTTTTGTGAGAACAGCCTACCATCTTTTTTATCAAATCAGGTTACGTACCGTTTCAAAAAAGAGAAAAAGCGTTGAATCAACCCGGTAGAAAGCTTTGCTGGCAATTTTCTATTTTTTATTATCATGGTGTTTTGGTACAGCATCCCAAAAGTTTTAAAGCGCAGCAGGTCATGCTCGTTGGTTGTTTTGTTACTATTTTTGGGTTGTAGTGAGCAAAAGCAGCAACGACCAACTGGGACTGTGGCCCCGATTCCTGAAGATGCACTTGTTGAAGATTTTGCAACCGGTGTTTTTAGCGCTATTTTAGTTGAAACGTTGCCAGGTGATCTAGCAACACTGAATCCTCTGATCAATGAGTCGGTCGCTGGTTCTTTAGTCATCGGACGTATTCTGGACAGCCTAACAACGCTCGATCCGAATACAGGTGTGGTTATTCCTAATCTGGCAAAATCCTGGGATATTTCCGAAGACGAGCTGCGCTATACTTTTCATCTTCGGCGCGGAGTTCACTGGAGTGATGGGCAACCCTTTACGGCAGATGACGTGATTTTTACCTGGAAGTGTTTTTTCGCCAAACAGATTGATCCAAAGACAGGGGAGGCGCTTCGAGATGAAAATGGGAAAATCAAATATCGGTATAATTCGCGCAGCACCTTTTCTCAACAGATTAACGGTCAGGAGCCGGTAATTGAAAAAATTGACGATTACACCGTTCGTTTTACTCTGCCGGAGGTTTATGCGCCTTTTCTGCTGTTCGGTGGCGGAGAGGAGATTTTGCCAGAGCACATTCTCGAGGAAGCTTTCGAACAAGGAACCTTGTTGGATGAGTGGAGCGTCAATGCTGCGATCAACGAACCGTGGAC
>CAZUYZ010000119.1:0-6688 GCA_964624365.1 uncultured Puniceicoccaceae bacterium | reverse complement strand
TGAAATAAAGTTCGGCATGGCTTAAAGTTCCCAGAGTTTGGAAATAGGCACAGCGAGGATACCCATCTTTTTGTGGATGGGAAGTATAGCTTTTACCATCGTAAAAAATAATTCCTGCTTGAAAACGCTTACCGGCAATACCCGCCAGTTTAAGCAATCCTCTAACCACATGGCTCCAGGGCGAAAAGGTTCGTGGCCTTTTGTCCACCTTGTGCCGTTCGGCCAACGTGCGAACCATTCCAACGGGAATGAGCTTGTAAAACTGATCGAATGTGGTGGCGTAATGCTTGGTTGGTTTCGGGCTATTTCTTTTTTCATAACGGTTTCCTTGATGGGAAACCGCTCGAAGTCAGCCAACTTTTAAATTCTTATAGGATGGCTGTGAAATGCTTTCATCTTTGTTTTCTGGCTCAGAAGTTACGCTATGCATCTGACTTAACTGATAGCCCATGAGAACTTATCAAGCAGCTGACAAAATCTCTTAAAAACGAGTCGCGGCAAAGTAGTACACGACATCAAAGATGTTGTTAACAACGCCATTTTATACTTGAACAAAACCGGGTGTCAGTGGCGGATGCTTGTGTATCATTTCCTGCCTTGGAAAACAGTATAAATCATTGCCAAAGGATGAAAAAACGTGGTGTTTGGAAGCAGATCAACGAACTACTCAACAAAGAAAGTGGGAAAAAAGGGCGTGACTACTTTTTTCTACATTTGAGATTATGGATGAAGCTTCGGCTTTCTTTGTTTCTATAATGATTTTTGCAGTCTGCCTGACGCATATTTTTATACTACTACACGCTCTACAAAGTAAACTAACTCTGTATTGTATTTTTAATACTATTTTGAAGTGCGGCTGAGTTTATCTATTTAAACCATCCGTTTTCTTGATACCATTTTGCAGTCATTTTGGGTCCTGTGGAATTATCCCACTTTGGGGTAAAGTTAACCTGATTTAACATTTTAGATACATTGAAGGACCGATCTTTTGTAAAAAAAGCAATTCTTCTTCTATAAATTGGCGGTTCAACATGAATTCTTTTACAAACAAATTCACAGATATCCCCTAATAAAAAAAACGGACCTTTGGGTATATTGAAAAACCGAACTTTTTTTTGAAGTTCCTCTCCAATAGTTTCCGAGAGATTCTTTAAATTAGTCGTTTCTTTATTTCCACAAATAATCACTTCTCCTAGCGCATTGGGGTGTACTGCACACCAAATGAAGAAATCAGTTAAATCATCTACGTGAATCAGATGGTACAAAGTATTCTTATGGCTTATCATAGGTACCCGGCCCTTCCATACCATTTTAAAAAGCTTAAACATCCGTTTATCATTTGGACCATATATCATACATGGACGAATAATAGACAGTGGAAGGCCACTTTTCTTACTAAATTGATAAATCCATTTTTCTCCTTCAGCTTTTGTTCTCTGATAAATGTCATCTGGCTGAAAAGGGTAATTTTCATCAGCTGGTGGACGATCAATATGGCTATGGACTCCAACAGTAGAAACATGAATAAAACGCTTAAAGTTCTCCTGGTTAAGGGCTTCTTTTGCCAAAAGCTCGGTACTTTTTTCATGAACCAAATGATAAGCTTCATCTCCTAATTTTGCTTCACGAAAAGCTGCCGCAACGTGAAAGATATATTCGACCCCCTGAACAGCACTTTCGATAATTTGAGGATCATAGACATCACCACGAAACCAATTAATTTTTAAATCTGAGAGCGGTTTTAAATTTGAAGTCTTACGGGCGATGGCTGATACTTTAACACCTGCTTGAACTAGTTTACGAACAAGAAGGGAGCCAGTGAACCCAGTTGCACCAGTAACCAGCACTTTGGTTCCTGATGGAATTTCAAAATTTGAATGTTCTTTTTCCATAACATTTACTTACGGTGAATAGTTATTTAATTACAATTTTATTTGGCTGTCTATCTAAGTTTATCCAGAGATTTATAATGAGCGTTTAATCGCTCTCTTTCCTGTTGTTGTCTAAAAAAATCCCATTTGTAGAAAGTAGCCATTTCATTGAGGCAATAATCAATAGTTTCACCTTTGGGCATCCCCTCATCCCCTAGAGGAAGTCTACGAACCAATAAATCATCCAGGTGGTAGACTTGCTCTTCCGAAATGCAATGACGTACAACCGCTTTCAGGCAACAAGAAAGGCCCGGAACCGGCGCTGCTAAATCACCCCTGCCGGCAATCTCTCGAATATTAGGCCAAACTCCTCGAAAATAGCAACTTACAAGACTGATCTGCTCTGCAGTTAGGTTTAAGTCTCTTTCGCCATCCGTGGTATGACTAGCATAGAGACAAGTGCTCTTCGATCTAGACGGATCGACTCTTAAACTATGAGCTTTGGCCAACCGGTCAATCATTGACTGTGCTTCCTTACGCGCAAGAGTATATTTAGTCCCACGTATTGTATAAAGCCCATCACACCCGGAATCGTGGTTCGACCAATCAATAACCTGTGCTTGATTTAGCAGTGCAGAATCTGGGCCTACATCTTTTATTTTTGCCACGGAGGCAGGCAAATGACCCAAATGAATATGACAAATGTCCTCAGCACTAAATTGGGGCTTCTGAAAAAGTGCATTTACTTGTGTTATCGCTGCTGTCAGCTGATCTTTAGAGGGCTCAGCTTCTTCGAAGTACCAAGTGCCTACGAGCGTCTTATCCCGCCAAGGTGACAAAAAAAGCGCTCGAGTACCGATACTCTCGTCCTGTGCATTCAAGCCTACAGCAACTGGAGTTAGAGGCTTATCGACAATCAGATTGACTGCGGAGACATATTGAATCGCGTCATCCATTCCTAGTTGCTTTTCTACCACACGACCATTAGCCGAACAATCCACTAGAGTGCGACTGGTTACCTGACTAGTCTTACCCGTTAATTGATCTTCCAGCGTAATGCGATAACCATTATAGCCCTGCTTGGAAAATTCGAGAAATTTCGTATAGTTGTAACAATCTGCATCATACTGCTGAGCGGCATTAATCATCAGATAGATTAATCGCTCTGTGTGCAACCCCTGAGCGTCTTGCCAATAAGCCGCACCAGTAAATTGATTGTCTTTCACTTCAGGCAACCATTTTTGAAAGGCTGCTTTGGAGATTAGCTTTCCTCCGTGGATTTGTTGCTCGGGCGGCATGCCTGCTTTACGATCTAATGTGAGTAAATTATAAAGCAATAAACCACTCGCTAGTATCAATCGACTTTTCATTAGATAACCGCTGGTAGGCAGCACACAATTTAATGGTCGGACAAGATCAGGAGCCATTTTCAACCAGGCTTTTCGTTCTTTGGCAGAGCTACGAGCGGAAAAGAGATCAACTTGTTGTAAGTAGCGGAGACCGCCATGAATCGTCTTTAGACTGTTGGCTGATGCAGAAGCTGAAAAATCATCTTTGTCTATCAATAACACAGATAAACCTCGATGAGCTGCCTCCCAAGCCATCGCAGCGCCAAATACACCTGCTCCTACAATAGTAATATCATAGTATTCTTTAAGCGTCAGTTGTCGGCAATCGGTCATAATCCAATTAATACAATCGATAAAAAGCGTCAAAGCTCAGCTAAATAGTCATAAATTTTAGTTAATTGTCGATTAAACGCCTCTTTACTATGTTCTCGCTCAATCAAGTTTTTGGCATTCACTGCCAAACGCTGACACTCTTTTGGATCGTTCAGTAACTTTGTGATAGCTACCGCTATCGCATGAGAATTGGGTTCTGTCAGGCAAGCAGTATCGCGATCCATTACCTGAGAGTGCGTCGGTAAATCAGTAGCAACTACCGCGACACCAGAATCCAGATAACTATAGATCTTCATCGGAGTATTCACGCCATGGATACGCGGTGACATCAATAGGTCGGCTTGTCTCATTAAATCGAATAAATGCGATACTGGCTGCTTACCAAGAAAGAAAACTGCTGATTCTATAGATAACTCGGCGACTTTCTTTTGATAGAGGCTTATGTGCTGATCTTCTCCTCCGATAATTACCAAATTTGCAGGCGTTTCTTTTAACGATTCAGAAAAAGCATCGATCATTAAATCAATACCCTGGTAAGACTCAAGATTGCCTATGTACATGAGTACAGGTAACTCATTCGCAACTTTGGACCGAACGTTGACCACATCCGGTAAGGGTGGCGCTGAACTATCGATTAGCGATACGTCTTTTAAAGTAAACAGACCTTTGATTCTATAGTCTTTCACTACATCTGCCAAAGCCTGACAGACTGGCACGACGGCACTGGCAAAGCGCATAGGTATCGACTCAAAAAATAACAGAAATGGCCTGAGGAACTTAATCACAGGCAACTTATCAATAACTTGCGTAGTCATTAACGAATCCATATCGTAAACATACTTTACTCCAAAAATCGGGCAGATAACCGCTGCCATAAAAACGCTTTCTTCCACGGCATGGACGACATCGTAGCGTCTCCTCGTCATCATCATCAGAAAACGTAGAAAGAAAAACACATCAAGGACAATTTTTTTCCCAGATAACCCCGGCCGCACATCGCTTATACCGAACCAGGAGCGGATACGATGGTGGTTCACACGCTCATAATGTCGAACATCACCTTCATTATAGGTGAGTAAATCGACATCATGATCAGCACGCTCAAGATACTTGGCTAGCAAATCAACGGCGATTGGTGTTCCGCGCTCCTGGAAGAAAGGCTGAGGCGCCAGTAATAAAATTTTCATCGTTTTTTATTGTCAATATCTAGCGAAAACGAAGCAAAAACTGGTCAACCAGAACCCTTGGTAAACTTCTTAAAGAGCCATAACTATCGATCATGGATTGTCGCTTTATAAATGCAATTAAATTGTTTACCAGTGAAGCTTCATCAGGAAAGACCTTATCAATTATAATACCATAAGCCGCAACTCGATTTAGTTGATTTTTCAATGGCAAAGGATCCGAGCCAGCGAGTATAGGTAGCTTTTTACTTTTAGCCTTTGAAAATGCAGGTACATTGGACCAAATACTAGGTCTCCCCCCATTATCTCCCAGCACAAATCTCTTTGAGTCAGCAATCTCGAATAGTTGATCGATGCAAGCGCCTCGTTTACCTAACCATTTCCCAAGACCCCATGGTAGGATAATTAAATAGTCCTTATGATAACGAGTAATATACTCTTTTAAAGGTAATTGTGCGGTAGGATCATCACGCAAACCAACAATAAGAACTTCAAGACCTTCGGCTGAATTCACCTGCCTCGATGCAATTACATGCATTGTGCGGCCTTCATTCATGATACGAAAATGTTCCGATTCATTTGTGCTATGAACTTGCCAATGGCTAGTCAATGAAGATAACGACTGTTGTTGGATTTTGCCAAACCAGTCAGTCCCTGACATATCCGTTAAACATAGTATGGGCTCACCAGGTTCTTGGGCTGATTTCACGCTGGCCCGATAAAAATTATCCCATGCACAATCCCAGTAATCACCGATGGGAAAACATGAGTGATAATGACAATGTGGGTCGATCAACGTTTTAGCCATATTGCAACACTACTTAAAAATCCTACCAATTGAACTAATTGTAACAACAGTCCAATAAAAGCCAATTAAAGCTATTCCCAGATAGGAAGCATAGTCCCTTAATCTTCGACTATGCCTGTGATATTCCTGAACTTCAATATGGTGGTTGTTTACGAAATTTCCTCTAATTGAAACCACAGATGGAGTTTCCAATGATATCCCACTTACAGGAATTTCTTCACCGCTAAAATGATGCAGTAATCCACCAGACTCAACGGGAGTGTAAAAAACACGGTCTACTTCGACGTATTTGCCTGATCGTTGATCAGTACTTTGTAATGTCTCCACATAATGATTGTCTGCCTCTAGGGCCATAATTTTAAAAAAGTTAGGAATATTAAAGTACAGGGATAAAATTGCCATTCCAGTCAGTATTCGAGTGAAATCGAGCTTTGGAAACGTTGACGCTAAAAAACCATGCTTTTTCCAGTTCCAAATGAAATAAACTAGACCAAACAATGTAAGAAAGTAGGTTGGAAAACTTTCTGGCCAGAATAATCCAAAGTTCATCAAGTTCCAATTCAAGGGTACTAGAAATTGAACGCCATTCGCCCATTTTGTTTGTAACGCATCGATTGCTAAATGCAAAAAGGACCCTAACCCGAGTATAAAAAATGTTTTCCAATAACGTGCTGATAGTGTGGAGATTGCTAAATTCAGCAGCAAACAAAAAGCCAACGATGATTGAATCACAACGTATAATCGAAGATCATAGGGATTTATTTCCGGAACTATTACTTTTATAACACGTTGAAGTATCCATGGAATATCTGGAACAAGACAGCCTAAATATACCCACTTTATGTCGGCATCTTTTATCAGCAGTTTAGTGGCAACACTGTGCAAGCCAATGTGAGCAAGAGTATTTGGCATAATCTCCCTTATGCGCCTAAACATCCCCAAATCAATTTCAAAGTAACTCCTCGCCTGCAAATTAAGAATTAAAAGAGGCAATGGCATTAATCGAAAATTCCCAAAGTATATTTTTCAAAGGTTCCCCAAAATTGTCAAAAATCAGGACAGTATCGGTGCAAGGAGCAATTTCGAGGAAATATGAGATTTTTGACATTTTGGAGCCAAGCTCACGCAGAGCACAGGGTCTTT
>CAZUYZ010000118.1:0-4056 GCA_964624365.1 uncultured Puniceicoccaceae bacterium | reverse complement strand
GAGTACAAGTCGCAATCGTCTCTCAGGAGTCTGTTTTGTTTAGCGATACGATTGCCAACAATATTCAAATTGGAAAAGCAGGTGCCACCTTTGAAGAAATAAAACAGGCCGCAAGAATGGCACATGCCCATGAATTTATCGAATCCTTTGAAGCCGGTTACGAAACAGTCGTCGGTGAACGCGGTTCGCGCCTCTCGGGTGGACAGCGACAACGTATCGCGATCGCCCGCGCCTTCCTCAAAAACGCGCCGATTATCATCCTCGACGAACCCACCTCCGCACTCGATGCCGAAAGCGAGCACAAAATTCAGGCAGCGCTTGAAGACCTTGCAAAAGGCCGCACTATGTTGATTATTGCTCATCGGTTTAGCACAATTAAGAATGCAGAACATATCTTTGTGTTTGATAACGGCAAAATCATTGCCCGGGGAAGCCATAAGGAACTTTATTCGACTAATGCCTTATACACTAGCCTCTACGATAAGCAGGCTCAACAAGACTCAAATGCCACCCCATCAGCCAAGTCATGAAAAAACGTATCTGCTCAATTGTTTTTTACAGTTTTCTGTCTGCCTCTTTGTTGGTGATATTCAGCGGTTGCAAGAGCACTGATACCAGAGATGGCGTAACTATAGAGAAAGAGTCCGGCAATCCGTTGAATTTTTGGTGAATTCGTTCATCAACTCCGCAGAAAACCCCACAGACATATTCACTTTTAAGTATTATGCAATAAACTGTCGTATTCGCCTAGACCTACAACACACGCATAATTCAGGTTGAATGTTCGACATTCAAAGTTCATGTTCTTAATTCAAATGAGTTTAGACAGTCCAAATACCTTAAAATTGAGTGGCAGACACCTGCGGGTTGCTATTATTGCTGCGCGCTATAACGAGATGCTCGTTGACTCGCTTTTGAAGCGCGTATTAGCCAGTCTAGCACTTGCTGATACACCCGCCCCAACAATTGAGCGCGTGCCTGGCTCTGCTGAGCTACCGTATGCCACAAGCATGCTGGCAGACAGCACGCGTTATGACGCGATTATCGTCCTCGGCGTTGTGATTGCTGGCGACACCAACCATCACGATATAATTGGTCAGAGCACTGCGTTAGCATTGCAGGAGATTAGCATTCACCGACAAATCCCGATTATCAATGGCATACTTGTTGTTAATACCAGCGAACAAGCGCAGGAGCGGGTTGGCGGAACAATTAATCGTGGCAAAGAATTCGCCATGGCAGCGCTGGAAATGGCTCAACTTAGTAAAAAATGGAAGACGACAAACCAGTAGCACGTAAGTCTCAACGCCGTGAAAATCGAATGAGTGTGATTCAATTTCTCTACCAATGGGAAATGAATCGCTCGGAAGTTTTGGCAGAGGACCTCTACCGGTTCTTCGAAAATCAGGAAGAAGAACGCTCTTACTACTCGTTTGCCGAAGAGCTGATAAACGGAACACTCAAGCATATTGAGACCATCGATAAAGAAATTGTCTCGCACGCCAGCAATTGGTCGTTTGAACGCATTGCAAAGGTTGATCTCGCCATATTGCGGCTCGCCATTTTCGAACTGCTTTATCGCACAGATATTCCTCCCATCGTCAGTATAAACGAGGCCATTGATCTAAGTAAGATATTCTCTAGTCCTGATTCAAAACGCTTTATTAATGGCATTCTGGACAAGATGAAAAACAAAATAAGTCGACCGTTGAGAAAGGCGGTTCAGTAACATGCAAAGCTTGCTCAGTACGTTTAAAAAAGGTTTTAAGCAACAAACCCCAACTTTTCATAAGGCCTTTGGTAAAGTTTTTTCAGGAAAAAAGCTCGATTCGTCTGAGATTGAGCAGTTAGAGGAAACCCTCTATGCCGCTGACTTTGGTGTCGAAACTGTGGATGAGATCATTACTGAGATTCAGTCGGCTTATAAAACGGACAAATCAATTCGGAGTGAAACAATCGCCCATATCGGCGCCTCTGTCCTCACTCGCGTGCTCGAAGGAGCTGAAGGCAGAGTAGATATTGGTCAGAATACACCCGAAGTCATTTGTCTGATTGGCGTAAATGGCTCCGGAAAAACAACTACCACTGCAAAACTTGCTCATCTTTATCAAAAGGAAGGCTACAAACCTTTAATTGGGGCTTGTGACACTTTTCGCGCTGCCGCCAATGAACAGATAAAGCATTGGGCGGAAAAGCTACAGGTCGACATTGTCTCCAGCCACCATGGCGCAGACTCAGCAGCAGTTGCTTTTGATTCCTGTGAAGCTGCAAAAAAACGCGGAGCAAACATTGTGCTGCTGGATACAGCAGGGCGCCTACATACAAAAAGTAATTTAATGAAGGAGCTCGAAAAGCTACGTCGGGTATTGCAAAAACAGGATGCTTCGGCGCCGCATCACAGCTGGCTGGTAATCGATGGCAGTTTGGGTTCTAATTCTATTGAACAAGCGCGTATATTCAATAAAAGCTTTCCCCTGACAGGTCTGATAATTACCAAACTGGATGGAACAAGTCGTGGTGGTTCACTTGTAGGAATTTATCGTGAATTAAAACTCCCGATTTATTTTGTTGGGCTTGGCGAACAGCCGGATGATCTTCAACCTTTCTCCGTTGAAAACTATATAACTGCAATTTTTGGAATCAAAAATGGAAACTGAAGCACTCATCGTTGAGCTCGAAGAACGCTCTTATCCAATACATTTTAGTGATAGCTTAAGTATCCTGAAGGCAGATGTTGCCGATTTACATGAAGCTGGGCGCAAGGTTTATGTTCTAAGTGACGAAAGAGTACTCGAGGCTCAACCTGAACTCCTTATGGAGGCTGGCTTCACCAACGAAGAAATACTTACGATGCCAAGCGGTGAAAAGACAAAATCGATCCAGCGTTTCAGCCAGGCACTTAGTTTTCTAGCCAATAAATCTGCAGATCGTGATACTGCTTTATTTGCATTTGGTGGTGGTGTTGTTGGTGATCTTGCCGGTTATGTTGCCGCAAGCTACCTGCGTGGCATTCACTTTTATCAGATCCCAACGACTTTGCTTTCAATGGTCGACAGCTCCGTGGGTGGTAAAACAGGGATCAATCTCCCTGAAGGTAAAAATTTGGCAGGAGCATTCTGGCAGCCCAAGGCGGTCTATGTTAAACCTGATTTGTTAAAAACGCTACCTGCACGTGAGCTGTATGCCGGCATGGCAGAAGTTATCAAATATGGGCTAATTTACGATTTAGCGCTTTTGGAAGAAATCGAAGGCATAGAAGTGCTCTCGGCCTCTTCCCCAAAACTCACTTCCATTATCCGGTGCTGCTGTCTGACTAAGGCAGAGATCGTTGCGCAAGATGAAAAGGAAACAGCAATAAGCGGTGGCCGCGCCTTGCTCAATCTTGGCCATACTTTTGGCCATGCAATAGAAAATATTGCTGGATACGGCGTGTATCTTCACGGAGAAGCAGTCGCTATCGGCATATATCTTGCTACACAGCTATCCGTACACCTTGGCCAGATTGATGCCAGTGATTCAGACCGTGTCAAAAATTTGCTGGAACGCTTTAACTTGCCTATCATCCTGAAGGATCCTTTGCCTCTGAGCAAGTTAATGATCGCCATGCAACATGATAAAAAAAGCCGTAACAACAGACTTCGATTTGTTACCCTACGAAGGCTTGGACATGCAGTTACTGCGGAAAATGTTGATGAAGCGTTGATAAAGAAACTATGGAAAACCGTCGGTGCCGTATAGAAAGATGAGTTGCCAGATTCAAGAAATCGTTAACTCCGTTCGAAGGCGACTAAAGAAAGAAAAAGTACTCCTGAGCCTGGAACAACTCAGTTCTCTGCCGATGGACCCAACCCTAGAAGTATCCCTGAGTGAATTACGGAGCTACCACGATCTGCTGATCTATCATATATTGCTAAATAGTGTCTGGCCGGAAATGCCTTATCATTCTTGAATACAACATGTTGCACTGCATATGGTGGGCCGAATGTTTGTCAATGTTGACCGACAAAGCTGATAAACGTGCTAAAAAACAGAATTATTCGCTGTTAAGTAGGCCAA
>CAZUYZ010000117.1:0-2966 GCA_964624365.1 uncultured Puniceicoccaceae bacterium | reverse complement strand
CGTTATGCCGATGGCAGTGCGGTGTTGTTCGATGAAAACGTTGTTTTTGATGTCAATGGCGTAGAGAATTTTTTGGGTGTGCATATTTTATTGGATCTTCAGGGTGTTTCTGGTTGGAGTCCTGAAGGGCCAGGCGGACTTTTGTTAAATGACAATGGCAATAATCCCAGCGCTCCTGGTTTGCTTGCTGATAGCATCTCGCCCCAGGGACCTGTTACCTCAGGTAGGGGTCAGGTGGAAGGAATCATCGGCGGGCCAGTTGCCGGGGCTGTTACTGGTATAGCGATCTCTCCAGCAGACCCGAACGTCATCTACATTAGCACTACCAACGGCGGGGTCTGGAAGACAACCGATGCGGCACGTACAATCACTGTCGATCTTAACCAATTTGACGATCCCCTCATGGATCTTGGGCCGGATATCGTTGGCCACCAGACTGTGGCCGTTGATGACGCAGCCGGTTCCCTTGTTCAGGGAACCTATCGTTATCGGATCACGTTTGTAGAGGAGGGGGCCGAGGTCGAAAGCGCTGCGTCGCAGTCGGTGGTTGTTACCCTGAATGCTGATAGTCGGCAGATACGGATCGATAACCTGCCTGTGGGACCTGAAGGCACGGCGGCACGCAAGATCTATCGCCTGGATCAGGGCAGCACACACTATCAATTGGTTGGTACCGTTGCTGACAATACAACGCGAACGTTTACTGACAATAATGCTTCGCCAGGTGTCGCAAGGACAAAGGAAATCGTATTTCCCCACTGGGAGCCGCTCACTGACGATTGGGATTCACTTTCGATTAGTGCATTGGCCATCGACCCGTTTGACCTTACAGGCAACACCGTCTATGCTGGTACTGGTAATGTCAGCAGTTCATTTGAAGCGGGTCGTAGCATTGGTTTGCTAAAGACCTCCGACGGTGGTGCAACCTGGGAGATCAAGCGATTTGCTTCCGGGCAGACCACATTTCCGCGCATTGAGGCCATTGTGCCGACTCAGTATCGCAAGCCCGATAACTCGCTTCAGTCGGTTTTGCTGGTGGCGGTCGACAGCGGCGTTGGTGGCAGTGCCATTTACCGAAGTCTGGACGGAGGTGACACCTGGCGTCAGATCGGACAACCGCCTCAACACGACGATGCTGCAGCAGCGGCGCCAGTTATAACCGGTGTGGTGCTCACACCCAGCGCCGGAGGTTCGCTTTCGCAGGGTGATTATGAGTATCAGATAACCTTTGTCGATGCTGCTGGTGTGGAAAGCAACCCGTCCGCTAGGTTCAGCCTGAGTGCAACTGTCGGCGCTGGCCAAAACCAGATTGAAATGACCGGATTGCCAACGGGACCGGCTGGAACCCAGGCACGTATCATTTACCGCACGGTCGCAAACGGCTTTACTTACTCTCGCATTGAGACACTGGAGGACAATACCACTACGACGTATACGGATACTCTGGCTGATCGAAGGATTCATACCGTTGCACTACCAGTTGGAACAGTCACGGATTTGAAGGCAGTTGCCGATCCGGCGGATGCTCAGCACTTTATCATATACGCTGCGCATCTGGGTAACGGCAGGCAGGGCGGCGCCGGAATTTATCGCAGTACCGATGGCGGAGAAAGCTGGCAGCTCATTAGCGATAATGTCGCCGATATCGCAGTCCTGGCTGGTGCCGGAAGTATATTTAACTTTTCCTATGGCCAGGATCCATTTGAGCCAATTGACGGTCAGGCGGCTCCTGCCGCAGCCGCAGCTGCCGCAGCTGCAGGCAACGGCGTTTTGACTGCCGGTACCTATCAATATGCAGTATCCTTTGTCGATAACAACGGTATCGAAAGCAACCTGTCCCCTACGGTGAATGTCACTCTTGGTGCCAGTCAAAATCAGGTGGATCTAAGCAATATCGCGACCGACGTTCGCCCCGAAGCCCGTTGGCGCAATATCTATCGCACTCCAGTGGATGGAACAAATCTTCAATTAGTTCACACCATTGGCAACAATACAGATACTACCTGGACGGATACGGGGCAAAGCGCAGCCATCAACCGTATGAAACTGGGTGTCCAAAAAGTGGGCGCAGACCTGCGCCTTTATGTGGCAGTCATCAGCAATCTGCCAACAGATTTTGGTGCTCAGGAACTTACACGGTTCTTTCGCAGCGATAATCCGGCCGATGCTACGCCGACATGGCAGGCTGTATTTGATACTGTTGGCTCTCGAGACATTCAGAACGGAGTGGAAGTATTCGACGGGCTCAATCCGGGTCGTCAGGGGCGCATTCATTTTTCTTTGGCGACTGATCCAGACGACCTGAACGTGGTTTATATGGGTGGAGACCGTGCGGTTGCCCAAGGGCAGAATAGTTCTATTGGTAATACTGATTGGTCCGGTCGATTATTCCGGGTCGACACTGCAACTGATTTTATTTCCACCATGACAGGCGATCGTGCCACCGAGCCGCCGCGTGGAGAGCAGTTGACTGCTCAAGGAGCTCTGCTTCCCGGTCCATCTTCTGGCATGGCGGGTGTGGCCGGAGCGCCCAACAGTGGGCTGGTTATTGATGGTACCTATCAGTATGTAGTCACGTTTGTGGATGACAACGCAGTTGAAAGCAACCCATCTCCAGAGTTGACGGTGACGGTGTCTGGTTCCGGGACTGGAACCAGCGTGGCTCTTTCATCGATTCCATTGGGGCCGGCGGGCACTATCGCACGCATTCTGTACCGAACTGAAGCGGACGGCACAACAATGCGTTTTCTGGAGCGACTGGGAAATAACACTGCTCAAACTCATACGGACAATACCGCCGATACTGCTCTCGGTGTACCACGCGGCGGGCTGACTGCAGCGCCGAATGTGGCCGCCGCCGGCACAGCCGCGGCAGGCATGAGCACCGGTGCTGGTGGGTTGACGCCGGGGGACTACCAGTATGTGATCTCCTTTTACTATGATGTTACCGGCACTCGCCTTCAAAG
>CAZUYZ010000116.1:0-4606 GCA_964624365.1 uncultured Puniceicoccaceae bacterium | reverse complement strand
AACTCCAACTAGCGTTGTACTATTGACGGAGGCCTTTAATGCCGTCCACTTGCGACTCGCATCAGCCGTATCGCTTATCAGAGCCAGAGCAAAATCTACGTCACTCAGTTCCAGACCGGAAGCTCCCGGAGTGCCGCCATTTATGCCCACAAATGCTGAGGCTCCCGAAGCACCCAATGTCAACAGATCAACCGATTGATCCGATCCATTCACTTTTACCGTCGATGTCGATTTTTTCAGCGCAAAACCTCCATTGACCTGGAAGAAACCGAACAAGTCGATTGCTAGATTGCCACTTACCTCCAGTAACTCTTCTGCGCTGGCTGCCATATCGAGCGTTGTTGATGATGAGGGTCCAGTTGTGATTTCAAGACCCTGTGCAGCATAATCCACTAAAGAACCATCAGTGGCCGCGCGATTGATACTAACCGCCAGTGTGTCTGCAGAAATAGAAAGTTCGTCGACTCCAGTGAAACTGGCTGTTTCGGCAGTTGCCTGCAGGGAAGTCCACTTGCGAGGAACGTCATCTTCAGCTAATTGCTCCGGACTTTCACTCAGCAGCGCCAGACCAAGCTCGACGCCAGCCAGTTCCAATCCCAGAGCATCATCGCTGCCACCGTTTAATCCGGCAAAGGCATTCAAGTCCGCCCCCCCCACAGTCAAGGAGTCAACGATCCGTTGTGTACCGTCTCCCAAAGTCACTGTCTTCACATCTTTGCGAATTCCAAAGCTACCGTTGACAGAGAAAAACCCAAATACATCCAGTGTCAGATTGCCACGAACTTCGATGAACTCACCTTCACTGCCAGCCATGTCCAAAGTGATCGTTACTCCATTCGGTCCAGCCAAAACTTCCAGAGGTTGTGCCTGATAATCGACGACACGTGTGTAAGCAGGAATTGCCGGATCGATATCAGTGAAACCCTCGATAGTCTGTTTGAGCTGCGCCTCTTCGATTGCAGTCAATGGTGTTACTACCAAATCAACAATATCCTCGCCGGTGAGACCATCGCCGAAACGAATGTCCAAACGCGCACCATTCCAGAACTCCACGTCAATGGCAGCTCCAGTTACTATAAGAACGGAAAAAGCTTCATTCAAAGCTGTCTGAACTTCTTCGCGGGTCGCGTCAAAAGCGATCGGAGCGGTTGTGTAAGTCGCTCCGGCATGGGTCAACTCCAGTGTAAATGAACCAGGAACACCACTTGTATCGAAGCGTACACTCTGAATTTCTGCAATAGCTTCGACACCATTGTTGATCCGGTACGGTTTCACTCTGGCGCCATTGAGTGAACCAAAGTGTGAGGCGAAATCACCGATGTCTTCATTGGCCCGCTCGCTGACAAAATTTACATCGTAGACAATATTTTTCGATGTCGATCGTGTTGCATTATAGCTCACCGTTACATTACCGACGCCAATATCACTTAGACCTTCAATCGCTGCCTGGATCTCTGCTGCCATCAGTGAGGTGTCGCTGTTATAATTAATAGCACCGGTAAACTCACCACCCAGGCTGATCTCAAAACTGCCACTCGGTTCTCCCGGATCTGCATCCACGCTTACCTGTAGTGGCGCTACATCCACTCCGGCAAGGTTATCTTCGAAAGTGATATTCCAGTCCTTCGCCACCCCTGATACACTGACACTGCCAATCGCTGCAATTGCTGCATTCAGCGCAGTTTCGACCTCAGCTGCTGTTGCAGACAAGTTCAGGCTTGTTGTTGTGTAATAGATGCCACCATGGCGTAAACTTAGAGTAAAGCTGCCGGTTGCTGTCGTATTAATAACGACGTTTTGCGTCTCGCTGCTGCCACCACCGCCATTGACCAAGGTACCATTGCCAATACCAACGGTGCCTCCACTCAGTTTATCGACAATTGTAAGCACATTAATGTCTTGGCCGGACAGCTCCCCAATGAAGATTGCATCGTACTTGTGAGATCCAGAAGACTTTTTATCAAAGCGTACACGTACATTGGACTCAGAAGTACCAATAGCCTCGGCTATCGCCGTACGCATGCGGGCCTGATTATTGGTAACATCGGCACCAGTAATAAACTTAACCGTACCGGCCTGGTTACCAACGATATCAAATGTCCCCCGGGCTTTGTAAGGATTGGTTACAATAATTGAGAAACGCTCATTAATCCCACCACTCACAGGAGAGCTTTCTGTCACCGATACAGTCACACTTGGCAGATTCGTGCGCAACAATTCAAAAATCAGACGCTTGTGCTCACTGACACCTGACTGCGCGCTTTGAGTTTCGCTCACTGTTGTTGTTACAGATGCCGCTGTCGTCGTGACCTCCAGTCCGGAAACATCTGTACCTGCCAGAGCACCTATAAATTCAATTTTGAAACCGTCGATGCGACCACCACTTACCGATACATTGTCACTACCCACGCTGCTAAAGCTTTCCAACGAAGTTGTTATTTTGCTGGCCAAAGCAGTGTCACTATCGCTGGAAGCAACTGTAAAGGACCGCTCTTCTGCTCCAAGCGTAAATGCAACTGTTCCAACCGTACCGGCATAAATGTTCAAAGTGTAAACTGTGTTTGCAGTTGTCACCACTTCGGGCTTCTCCGGAATGTCGACTCCCTGCTGAATCAACACTTGCAACGTATCAGCAGATACTGTTAGTCCGTCGACACCGACAAAGGCAACTCCGCCTGCCTGTGCCTTGAGTGACGTGTACTTGTGCGCTGCATTTGCACGATCAGTCATTAAGGCCAGCGCAAAATCCAGCTCGCTCAGATTAAACCCTAACTCCTCGGCGGTGCTGCCATTGATTCCGGCAAAAGCACTCACGCTAGTCGCACCAATCGTCAGCATATCTACTGAAATCACTGCGCCATCCGAAAGTGTTACAGTCTCGATCTTTTTCTCAAAGCCAAAGTCGCCGGAAACCTGGAAGAAACCAAATAAATCAAGATCCACTGTGCCGCTGGCGCGAATCAGCTCGCCCAGGTCACTGTTCATATCCAAAGTGATTGAACTTGCGGGACCAGTAGCAATCGTCAGATTCTGTGCATCGAAATCCACCAAGCTGCCGTCTTCAGCTGCGCGATTGATCTCCACTCCCAGATCACTGCCACTTAATGTCAAATCGTCCAGCCCCACGAAAGATGCGCTCCCTGCACTAGCCTCAAGTGCCTGCCAGCTACGAGTAGCTTCGCGCTCCGAAGCCAGCATGAAAGCAAAGTCTGTATCCGTCAGGCTAATGCCAAAGGCATCCGCCGTTCCACCATTCATGCCCACGAAAGCGCTAACTCCATCGCCGCCCATTGTTAACAGGTCTGTCTCAACAGTTGCACCATCACCGAGTGTTAGTGTCTCTATGCTCTTTTCAAAAGCAAAGCTACCACTGACCTGGAAGAAGTTAAACAGATTAATGTCCACAGTACCACTGGCGCGAATCAATTCGCCATCATCGGCTGCCATGTCCAGCGCAATCGTTTCACTCGGCCCAACTTCAACATCCAGATTTGCAGCATTGAAGTTGACCAGAGTACCATCGGCAGCGGCGCGGTTGATCTCCACAGACATATCATCGGAAGCAACCGTCAAATCGTCGACACCTACGAAAGCTGCGCTGCCAGAACTCGTCTTCAGCGCTGTCCAGGTGCGTGTTGCATCCGCTTTGTCCGTCAATAGCGCCAATGCAAAATCAACATCTTTAAGACTCAGCCCTAAAGCTGCGGCGCTGCCGCCATTTAGACCAGCGAATAGATCTAAGTCGTTCGCGCCAACCGTTAGCTTGTCGACATCAACGTCTGAACCATTCACGGACACCGTATCACTGCTTTTCTCAAAGGCGAACCCGCCGCTGACCTGAACAAAATCAAGAATCGAAAGATTCGCCAAGCCACTGGCACGAATTAACTCACCCACACTACCATCCATGTCCAGCGTTAGGCCACCAACTACTTCAAGGTTGGTCGTGACGTAGTCGACAACCTGACCGTTCGCCGCAGCCAGGTTTACATCTACACTGAGCTGACTGCTCGAAAGCTCAATTGCGTCACCACCGACAAAACCAGCGCTATCGGCTGTGGCCTGTAAGGATACATACTTTTGCGTTGTGTCCGCCGAATCCTGAACAATCGCCAAACCAAAATCGACTCCACTCAAGGCCAGACCGATCGCGTCATCACTACCGCCATTAAGGCCGGCAAAAGCCGTAACATCACTGCCCCCAATCGTCAACACATCGGCATCCGCAAGCTCAACCGGTGTCGTGCCGTCGGTCACTGTCAACGTCCTCTTCGACTTTACCAGTCCAAAACGTCCCTTGATCTTTACAAATCCGGCCAAGTGTAAACTCATGTTGGCGACCGCGCGAATCAACTCCCCCTCACTGGCCGCCATGTCCAGTTCCATCGTCTGGCCACCTGGGCCTGTCTCAACTGTCAGAGGATTTGCTGCATAGTCCACGCGACTGTCGTCACTGGCCGAGCGATTAATCGTCACATCAATCAGTGAAGTGGAAAGTTCCAGATCATCACCCAGACCAATCAACCCCGCACTGCTCGCATCCGCTTTAAGACTGCTCCACTTCCGCTCCGGCGCGTTTGCATCACTGAGCAGCGCCAGCGCAAAG
>CAZUYZ010000115.1:0-13039 GCA_964624365.1 uncultured Puniceicoccaceae bacterium | reverse complement strand
TATATTGCTAATATAGATAAAATTGCTGATGCTGCCGCTGGAATTCCCGTGCCTGTGCACTCCATTTTGTTATAAAACGGTTTACCAGAGCATTTTTTCCATACTTGCTGATCTCTTCCCACCATTCGGTGCTGCCAACATGTTTGTTAAAGAGCCCAGAGCTGGTCGCTGATTGGAATGGATTTTCTGCAGCCCATTCGGCAGAGAGCTGCATCATGTGGAAGCTCAATTCTGTTGGGCGAACTTGGTTCCAGTCAGCTACCTGTACGTAGACGCCTTCTATTGGCTGGCCATCCTTATTTTCTGTTTTTATGATCTTGAAGCTTAATCCGGGAATGCGTCTTTTTGAGAGTGCGCGCAGTATCTGTGTATCTGACTTGCCTTTAAACTTAAGCATACGAAAGGGGTGGGGCGTGCCAATGCCATGAGTAAACCCGCCGATTTGAGCGCCCAATCCGGTCATTGCGTAACCGAGGACAGCGCTCAGATTTGGCACATAGGGTGATGTTGGAATCCACTGGAGGCCGGTCTGAGGCCAGAGCATATTGCGGCGCCAGCCTCGCATTTTGATGACTGTTAGTTTTCCGGACTGACGTATTTCGTCAGAGACGTTTAACGTTCCCGAGGTATATTTTGCCAATTGCGCTAGCTCACCAATAGTAAGTCCGTGCACGTAGGGCACATTAAATGCGCCGACATAACTGCGCCACTCTTTGTCGAGCGACGGGCCGTCCACTTTGAGCCCTCCGAGAGGGTTGGGGCGGTCCAGGATGATCACTTCGATTCCGTTCTCGAAGCAGGCTTCCATTGCATAGCGCATGCAACTGACGTATGTGTACGAGCGGACTCCGATGTCTTGTAGATCGATGACCAGAGCATCAAGACCTTTCAGCATTCCAGGGATCGGCTTGCGGTACTTGCCGTAGAGGGAATACACCGGTAAGCCTGTGCGCCTGTCGATCTGGCTGTCAATTGGCTGATTGGCTTTCTCATTGCCATAGATGCCGTGCTCTGGGCCAAATAGCGCAACCAGCTGTGTATTGGGTGCACGACGTAAAACGTCGATGCTGCTAATGCCATTGCGATTGACACCGGCGGGGTGGGTGAGAAGTCCAATCTGCTTATTTTTGACTGCCTTGAATCCGGACTGTTCAAGTACATCAATCCCGAGCTGTATGCGTTCTGCACTTAAAGAAGCAAGTGGTATACCAATCAGGCATATCAGCGAAAGACGAAGAAGTCGATGAAGCATAGTTAATATTTTTCCCGGCCGGTTTTGGTATCGATGATTTTGAAGTTTTCAGCATGGCAGATCGGATCTGCGCGGAATGAAAGGCGTGCGCCATAGGATTCTTCGATTCCCAGCAAGAGTGATTCATCTTCATTGCGGAGTCGCGCGAGATTGGATGGATTGAGCAGCACCAGCAAATTGATTTCTTTATCCAGGCCGTCCCGAGTTCTAATATGGCGAATTACACTGATTAAACGACGCTGGATTTCAACGCTCATGGTGCGTGGTGATTTTACCGAGCCACGACCGTTGCAGTAAGGGCAGTGTACATATATGCCACTCGCGTGACTTTCTGTATGACGCTGTCGGGTCATTTGCATGATTCCAAGCGTGGAGATCGGCAGTAATTGATGCTTTGCTTTATCTTTAGCCATTTCCTGCCGCATGCGTTTGAGCACTGCATTGCGGTCTTTTCTGGATTTCATATCAATAAAATCCAGAATGATTAGCCCACCTATGTTGCGAAGGCGCAATTGCCGGGCAATCTCAGTTGCCGCCTCCAAGTTCACCTGAGTGATGAAGTCTTTACCATCCTTATTTTTATTTTTGTGAGAGCCGGTATTTACATCGATTGAAATCAAGGCTTCTGTCTCTTCGATTACAATTTCACCACCGCTGGGTAAGGGTACGCAGCGCATGTAGGTCTGCTCAATCTGTCGTTTGATATTAAATCGCTCGAAGACGGGTATATTTTCATTAAAGAAATGAACCTTTGACTTCGAGCGGGGCGAGATAGTCGTGACCTCTTTTATGACATCTTCATAATCTTGTTTCTTATCGACGATAACACGGTCGATATCTTCAGTCAGGAAGTCTCGGATGGTGCGGCCTACAATGTCTGGTTCGACGTAGACGCAGCCAGGTTTATTGTTTTTGTTGATGTTTTGGTTAATCGTCTCCCAGCGTTTAAGCAAAATGTGAAGGTCCCGAACAAAAAAACGTGTTTTCTTGCCCTCGCCAGCGGTACGGATGATCACCCCCATGCCTTCGGGAAGGGTCAGATCTCGTAGGATTTCTTTTAAGCGAGTGCGCTCTTTGCGATCTTCTATTTTTCGTGAGATACCAAGTGTGCCTGCATAAGGCATTAGTACCAGGTAGCGTCCCGGCAGAGCAATATTAGTCGTTGTTCTTGGACCTTTGGAGCCGATCTGACCTTTTGTGATCTGGACGACGATTTCGCTGCCAATAGGGTATAGCTTCGGAATGTCATTGATAGTGACCTTTTCTTTATCACGTTTCTTCTGTTTGGCAGATTTATTATCGCGGACAATTTCGATCGTATTGTCATTGGCTGCCGGGAGGATGTCCCAGTAGTGAAGAAAAGCATTTTTTTCTTCTCCAATATCTACGAAGGCAGCTTTAAGCCCTGGTTGCAGATTTTGAATCTTACCTTTGAAGATGGCGCCTATTTCGTGCGCTTCACCGGTTCGTTCGACTTCGAACTTTTCGAGTACTCCGTCCTGGAGCATGGCAACGCGTTTTTCGAGAGGCTCGGAGTTGATGATAAGTTCCGAGTAGGCCTTTTTCTCATTCTTAATCGTCTTAATGATACGCGTTAAGATGGGTTGTTTTTTTTCTCGTTTAGCAGCTTCTTTTTTGAGTTTTCCTGTGTCAATGCGTTCAGATTTTTTCTCTATCGGTGGCGCAGAAAGCTCTTCATCGAAGTGTGGATCGGAAGGTTGTGTATTATTTGAGTCTGACATATTGTGTGAGTGTCCCTGGTTTGATCGGGGTTCCTATGTTCTGACTGCTTGTTTGGCATCGCTTGCATTGAAATCAAATTCTTAGATTACGAGTAATCTTTTCTGTGTCGATATGCGCTTTGCACAAGTCCCTGAAGGATAAAACAGCTTAAAACAAAAGAACCTCCGTAGCTTAAAAACGGAAGCGGAAGTCCCGTGATCGGTGTAATGCCGATAGTCATGCCAATATTGATGAAGAAGTGGACCAGGAAAAGAACACTGGCGCCAATTGCCAGTTGCATTCCAAATCGATCTCTTGCGAGTCCGGCAATACGTATGCCGTTCATGACCATCAGGCAAAATAGCCCGACTACGAGTATGCTTCCAAGAAAACCTGTTTCCTCCGCGATTACGGAGAAAATAAAGTCGTTATGAGAAACTGCCTTGGGCAGATAACCGAGCTGGGCTTGTGTTCCATTAAGAAAGCCTTTTCCAGTTAACCCGCCTGTAGCAGCAGATATTTTTGCTTGTTTGGCATTCCAGCTTGCACCGGTGCCATCCGGATCGACAACATTTGGTGCGACAAATGTGAGGATCCGTTTTCGTTGATAATTTTGAATTGGAAGGAGCGATGTGTACTCCTCGGAAATGGTTGAAGTTTCTACTCCTTGATTTTTACGAGCCTTCTCTAAATGCTGCCCGTATGCATAAATGTCCGCACCTAAAACGCTTACAGCAACGCCGAATATTGCGAAGGCGCTGATGAAAAATTTCTCCGACAAGCGGGAAACATAAAGTAATGCAAAAATCATTGGTGGAAAAACAAGCGACGATCCTAAGTCTGGTTGCGAGAAAATCAATAACATTGGAAATAAAAAAACAATGGCGACTTGTGCCAGCACTAGTAGTGACTCTTTAATCGTTCCAATTTTGGATCGAGCGAGAATGCTGGCAATCATGATTAGGGTGCCGATTTTTGCTCCTTCCGTTGGCTGGATAGTTGTAATCCCTATATTTATCCAGCGTCGAGCGCCCATCATTTCGACACTGATAGGGCTATATTTTGTCGCCAAAAGCAGTCCGAGTATGCCGGCTGCATAAATAAAATGTGCATAACTCAAAAACACCTTGTAGTTGACCAAAGAGATGGTGAGATAGACACAGCACCCTAGCACAGTCCAAAAAAGCTGCTTCATCCAATCGTTTCCACCATGATTGAACTGGGCAGAGTAGATAAACGTCACGCTAATCGAGCTAAGGAGCAAGATGCAAAACGGATTAATCCAGTCCACTCTGCTGTTGTCGTTGGCCCGAATTAAATCCTGATAACTTTTGCTGAATATTTTCTGATATAAACTCAAAGCGTTTTTTTGGAATAAATACACTATTTGTTTTAAAACCTCGAAGTTGCTGTTTTAAACAACAACTTCAAATGGTTCTAATTGTAAAATGTCCAACAATAACAAAACTGAATTTGAACAGATACTAGTGAGTTATCCAATTCTTCTGGAGCCATTCAGAGATTTAGATCCGGCGCTCATCCACCGCTTGTTTCAGAAAGTAGATGAAAGCAGCTTTACGCTTGTTGAGTGGCTGGACTCACTGGCGGCTTTGCATCGGTGGTTGGACGAAAAGGGACTGACTTTGACTCCTGAGGATAGTGTTGGGTATGTTTCATGTGCCGCAAAATCAGTCGAGAACCATCCCACGCTGAATCACCTGCCGTCACTGATAAATGATTTTCTGGAGCAGTATGGTTGTGATTTGGCAGCTAAAAAATAGCATTGTAGCCAGGTAACCGCTTTACTTAGTACCATAATAATGATCGACCAGAACTTGGATGCGGGAAGAAACAAAAATAGATAGCTCAGTTATTGAAGATTTGGTTGCCAGGGGCGATTTCAAACCCTTGACGTCGTCACTGATGCGGTGGGCAGTTCCGGAAATTGCTGATTTGATTCTGCAATTGGATAAGTCTAGTCAGGTATTGGTCTATCGAGCGCTGCCTCGCGAACGTGCTGCAGACGTTTTTGCATACTTTGAACCCGAGGATCAGGATATTGTTCTGGAAGCTCTCACCGATAGTGATACGCGTGCATTGCTTGCCAGCCTTAGTCCGGACGATCGAACTGCAATGTTCGAAGAGCTTCCGGCCAAGGTGACACGTCGGCTTATGCAACTGCTTAGTCCGACCGATTTGGCAGAGTCCCGTCAGTTGCTGGGCTACCCGTCCGAGAGTGTGGGTCGACTGATGACGCCGGACTACATACGTATTCGTGCCGAGTGGTCCTGTGAACAGGCGCTTGCACACATCCGCAAGTACGGGCGGGATTCCGAAGTTTTCAATATTCTCTACGTTGTTGATAAAAAGGGTAAGCTGATCGATATCGTTCGAATGCGTCGCTTGATTATGGCTGATCCGAGTACGCTCATAGAAGAGATGCTGAATTATAATTGTGTCAGCATTTCAGCGTATGAAGACCGTGAAGTTGCTGTTGAGATGGTTCGACGCTATGATATCAATTCTTTGCCGGTGCTGGACTCGGAAGGTGTTTTGCTGGGTATTGTAACGGTCGACGATATTCTGGATGTAGCTGAGGAAGAAGTCACTGAGGACATTCAAAAGGGCGCCGGTATGTCGCCTCTGGAAACTCGCTACAAAGTAGCGAGCCCGTTACTTCTTTTCCGCAAGCGTATTGGCTGGCTACTGATTCTGATTTTTGTCGGACTGATTTCCGCAAATGTTATTTCATATTATGAAGACCACATGATGGAGTTCATAACCCTGGCGCTCTTTATGCCTCTGGTGATTGCAAGCGGAGGCAATTGCGGGGCTCAATCGGCTACACTTATGGTTCGTGCAATTGCGACCGGTGATTTAGCGTTGAGCGACTGGTTAATGGCGGTAGGTAAAGAAATCATTGTTGGAATCTTACTGGGTATTGTAATGGCTCTCATTGCTGCGGGATCAGGTCATTTTTATGGTGGCGACAGCAAGATTGCCTTAATTGTAGGACTGAGTATGGCGATTATTGTTTTTGTTGCCAATGGGTTTGGCGCCTTGCTGCCATTCGCATTAAGCCGATTAAAAGTAGATCCGGCCACTGCCAGCAGCCCTCTGATCACATCTATAATGGATGTGCTCGGGCTGGTTATTTATTTTTCAGTTGCAGTCTTTATCTTGTGATAGTTGGAGCTTCAATGCTTTTGCAGCGTATAAAGCGTTTTATTGTCCCAACACGTTAGTAAAAACTATGCACTTTCAGTGCATAGTGATTGAGTTTGTCGATTGAGTTAACTGGGCAGCCCACTCGCAGATAGTCGTATGCAGTACCCACGCCGTAATCACTTTCACAAGCAGATGCGCCCTGCCAAGCGAACGCAAAAAAACCGCCTCCCTATGGAAGGCGGTTTTGGAAATTAAAGCTTTGTTTAAAGCTGCTAACTATAGAATTAGCTTCTGCGGTTGCGTGAACGGTAGCTCGCAAATCCAAGCATTACACCCGCCAAACCGAACATGGCATATGTGCTTGGTTCTGGAACAGCAGGAACAGCAGTGCCAGTGAATAACCAGTCGCTAGTAAGATCGGAGTTATGGCCATTATGCATAACCCACCCATGGCCCGTGAAGGTTTCAGGTCCAGAGAGTCCAGTACCGTTCAGACGGTGATCTGTGAAATTATCAAATTGGAAACTAAAGCCAAAATTGTCAGAATATTTATCGTTCAGATTGTATGTATTAGTACCATCGCTGATTGTGCCACTATTTGAAGAATTTGCTGCAGTTACCTTGTACCCATAATCACCAGCATCAGGTCCAGAAATTTCACTTACATTGGCGTCGTAGGTGAAATTGATGTCCCAGAGTGTTGCATTAGAATCATAGGCTGAGCCAGTATCGGTTCCACCCCAAGCTTTTCCGTAGATCTTAATTTCATTATTAACAGAGTCAAAATCAAGTTTCATATCGGATCTTGTGTCGCCAAAATCAAAAGTAATTGGCTTATTGCCATTCTGAAACAGCCCATCAAGTCGAAGTCCGTACTCAGGCTGAACTTTTTGGCCTTTAGGGTGGCTGCCGAGATTGAATGTAGTGATGGCCGCGTCAGCACTTGAGAGCCCAGCAGCAATTAGTAACAAGCCTGTTGAGACCTTTTTGATATTTAGTGTATTCATAACTAATAATTTTGTTATTAATTTTTTTTATTTTTTATTTTTATTTACATCTAGAAAGCTAATAGCTTTCAGATTCGGAGCGGAAATTGAGTTCATTAAGATGTTTGTCAACAAATTTTTTATTTTTTTACAAATTTTTTTCTTCTCAGATTTCGATGCTTTAGAAAGTTCATGAATCAGACAGAATATCTTCGCTTCTTGAAAGTATTGATCCAACCTGAAGACCGCACAGTCTATATGATTGCCGACAATCTCGTGGTCCATCACGGCAAGCGGGTTAAAGCACGGAGCGAAAATCATGATGATGAAATTCGCCTAGAATGCATTCCATCCTATAATCCTGAACTTACTAGACTTCTTGCATAACTTGCTTTAATTACTGTATACATTTGCATGCAAAGTAAATATGACGGCATACAACATCTGGTAATGGTAGAGATACTGCAGAAAGCAGAATCGTTGAGGCGTAGCAAAGGAGGTTCTTAAGGTAGGCTACCTTCCCGAAGGCACTTCTTTGATGCCCTGCTCCCTGCGCGATGCAAAATGAATCAATTCTTTCGTCGATCGCTCTCTCCGCTGAATTAACGATTTTTCAAAGACCGCTCCCTAGTACATCATAACACTTATAATTTCGCATTTTTCGATTTTTCCAGTAGCGCGCAGCGTCAGCGAGCGATTCATGTGCCTTTAAAGTGCGGTTGTTCGCTGAAGCTGCGCGCTACGAAGTTTTGCATTTTACGCTGCACTAGCTTTGGCTGTTGCCGATGCCAATCTCTTGCCCCACCTCGGGAAATTCACTAAGCTCCGCTAGAAATTCATCGATTTTAAAATCGGCAACCACGAGTTCCTTATATTCAAAAGTTGGCGCCTTTGCCTGTCCACTCACGGAAACCATTGCATTCATATTTTCGTTGCTTGAAGAAACGTCCAGAACTTCAAAATCAACCCCTTGGGAGCTAAAGAAAGCCAGCGCCTCACGACAGCGAGGGCAATTTGCTTTCACGTAAAGAATAGGCTTATTCAAAACTTTCATGCTTACTATTAAATATAGGTCGAATTGATTCTGGCAATGACTAAATCCGTAAAAGAGCATTAGGCTCAGGTTCTTTCTGTGTTTTTAGCCCACTAACCATCACTGGATTTACAAATCTCAAGTACTGTCAGAATGGCGAACAGCATTAAAAAAACAAACTATGTAAAAGATTCGTGCTGATTCGTGCGATTCGTGGGCCCAACTGCCGAACCTGGATTACATTTTTGCGCAGCACTTGCTTCTTTTCGTTGCAATTGTAATCAGGTGAAATTTATTCACATATCTTTTATGAAAATCCTTATCGCAGATCGTATTTCTCCCATAGGCGTTGATTTGTTTAAAGCTGAATCAGGCTTTGAAGTTGTCGAAGCATATGGATCGTCGCCTGAACAAGTGCTGGAGCTGGTCAAAGATGTGGATGCGATTGCCCTGCGTTCGGACACGCGCGTTACAGCTGAAGTGATTGCAGCAGCCCCAAAGCTAAAGGTTGTGGGCCGCGCGGGCGTTGGAGTCGACAATATCGACATAGAGGCCGCTACGGATCGCGGCGTAATCGTTATGAATACTCCGACCGGCAATACCATCGCGACGGCAGAGCTCACCTTTACCCACATGCTTTGCGGCGCCCGTCCTGTCGTGCAAGCCTGTGCAGGTATGCGGGCAGGTCGATGGGATCGCAAGAAGTTTTCAGGTACCGAGTTGAATTCAAAGACAATAGGCATTCTGGGGATGGGGCGTATTGGGACTGAGATAGCAAAGCGGGCGAAAGCATTTAGCATGACTGTCCTGGGCTACGACCCTTATTTGACTGAATCTCGGGCAGATGCGATCGGTGTAAAACTATCAACACTCAATGAGGTCATTGAAAACGCTGATTACATAACGGTTCACATGCCTTTGACCGCGGATACGAAGCATATGCTGAATGCAGATACATTTGCCCGTATGAGGGACGGAGTACGTGTCTTCAATTGTGCCCGCGGTGGTATCATTGAAGAAGCGGCGCTGGTCGAAGCACTCAATTCTGGCAAGGTTGCCGCCGCTGGTCTGGATGTTTACGAAGATGAGCCACCAGCTGAAGATAGCCCACTGCGAACTATTGAAAATCTGGTGCTTACGCCGCATTTGGGCGCTTCTACTAAAGAGGCACAGGAAAATGTGGGGATCGACGTAGCTCGTCAAATGATTGAAGCTTTAAAAGGGGGAATGGTTCGCAATGCGCTCAATATGCCATCGGTTGATCCTGAGTTGCTGAAACAGTTGGCGCCTTACATGGCCTTGGGCGAAAAGCTGGGCACTTTTTCTCAACAACTGGCGCCAGAGAGTGTTGAGAAGGTTTCGATTCGTTATTTTGGAAAAATTACGGAACAGGACACTTTGCCGCTGACTTATGCGATCCAAAGAGGTTATTTGCGTGAAATCTCTGCCAATGTTAACGATGTTAATGCGCCTAAGAAGATGAAGCTTCTGGGCATTGAAACCGAGCAGATAAAAACCAGTACCCACGCTGAATTCACGGAGCTTGTTGAAGTTCAGGTTTTCTGCAAGGCAGGCAAGTCGCGGACGATTGGAGGCACGCTGGTTGGCAAGAATCAGACGCCGCGTATTGTTACCATCGATGGCCACGGTGTGGAGGTGAATACAGATGCAAATCTGCTGGTTTTGAAAAACAAGGACGTGCCCGGAATCGTTGGATTTATCGGTGTAACTCTGGGTGAGGACAAAGTTAATATTGCCAACATGTCGCTTAGCAGAGATCAGGGCGAAGGTTTCGCAGTTAGTGTCTTCGAACTCGATAGCGTACCCTCCGAGGCCGCCACAAAGAAAATAATGGAGCACCCTGCGATTGAGAAGTATCGAGTGATTCGTCTTTAGAAACATCTCGTAGTTTTTATGAAACTTGCTCTAAAGGTTACATAAAAGCGGCGGCGCTTTCTTTGTTTTTGACACCAATCAAAGTCGCGCTCGTAGTAGCGAGCTCATGACCGTGTTACAAATCCTGATCGTATCAGCCATTGGTTACCTGCTTGGAGCAATCAATTTTGCAGTTATTGTTGCTCGTAGCCAGGGCGTTGATATTTTAAAAGTTGGAAGTGGCAATCCGGGGGCGACCAACGTAACCCGTGCATTGGGGTCAAAATTTGGACGAATTGTTTTTGTTTTAGACGCATTGAAGGGATTCATCGCGGCTTTCTGGCCGTTAATTTGGATGGGTGAATCAGGGATGAAATTGGCAATTTTGGGACTCATTGCATCGATTGTGGGCCACAGCTTTTCGATATTCTTGAGTTTTCGTGGAGGTAAGGGGGTCGCGACTACGATGGGTGGACTACTGGCAATCATGGCGCCGGTGCTGCTAATCGGCATTCTAGTCTGGTGTGTTTTCTTTTTCACTTCCCGCATGGTCGCGCTGGCATCGATTCTTTTCGGGTTGAGCTTGTCGATCAGCGCCTGGCTGATTTATGGTTTTGAAGATTCGCGTTTTGTGCTGGCTCTAGTGCTTGGATTGATTATAGTTCTCAGGCATCAATCAAATATCAAAAACATGCTCAAGGGCGCTGAAAACCGTTTTAAGTCATGATTATAGAAAATTATAGTGCAGTAGTCTCTCTTATCAGTCTGATGCTTCCAATTAGAGAAGCTTTATGTGGCAGGGCGTTCAATTTGGACGCTTGACTAAACTTATAGGCCTTTGATAAGCGTCACAGTTCGTCCGTATCGTAGTTACAGCATCACTAATTATGAAATTGCCATTTGCGAGGCTGTTCGCACTAACCTTTGCGGTAGCAACTTTTTCCCTCCTAAACGGTCAGGAGGAGAGGGCTCCTGTTTTGTTTGTGGATTCGATTAATCTGCAAGTGATGACTGATTTGAAGTTTCCCGGAGGGGACGATCCGCTAACGATTTCTCGTAAAAAGTTTTTCAGTGTTCCGTTTTCTGAGGACAATCTTTCCTTTCGTATTTCAGAAATGGACTATTTTCTTCCGGTAGATCACATTTCGATGTTCACTTTGGACGCTTCTCTTCTGGACTGGAATGTCGCACTTCCGCTCCCGGAAACCACATTTGCAGAAGGCGTCTCAGATCCCTCAGCAGAAGAATCTCTTTCGGAAGAGGCCAAAGAAGCTCTGGAAATCATTTATCACTTTTTGCTGAAAGACGCGCCCAGTGGTCATTATACATTCAAAGCGATCAATCGCATACAAACTCAGATTTCGGCGGCACTTATTGCCAATGGTTACTATGGTGTGGCTGTTACGGTTGACCCGGATCAGATTGATTTAGAAACAGGGGATGATTATCGCGAGGAAGGTGACACATCCCTAACGCTCAGAATATGGTTGGGTGAGGTAATTAAGCAACGAACGATTGCCAAAGGTGGACGCATAAAAGGGGATAATCCTATTAACCATCCATTTCATAAAAAGATAATAGAAAATTCTCCCTTTTATGAATACTCTCAGGAAGGTAAGTTCCTGATTAACAAAAATTATTTGGACAAATATATTAGGCGCCTGAATCAGAATCCACGTCGGCGCGTGGACGTGGCCCTATCGTCCGGAGGCGCTCCGGGAGATGTTGTGCTGGATTATATCGTTAGTGAAGCAAAGCCCTGGACGGTCTATTTACAGGCCAGCAACACGGGTACAGAAGCGACCGGTGAGTGGCGCGAGCGTATTGGCGGCGTTCACTACCAACTGACGGATAATGATGATATTTTGTCGTTGGATTACTTGACTGCTGAATTCGATCGGGCTCACGCAGTTCTGGCATCTTATGAATTGCCATTGGTGCGACCAGACTATCTGAAGTTTGAGGCTTCTTTCAAGTACAGTGATTTTGCTGCAGAAAACTTGTTAATTCCTGATCAGCCTGATTCAGAGGGTGAAACTTTTACCCTTGGAGCAGAGTTTACTTACACTCCATTTTATTGGAGAGAACATGCTTTTTCAGCAACTCTTGGGCTTCTTGGTGAAGATATTGAATTCAAGAGTTCGACGCAAAATTCTGGTGAAGCAAGACTTTTTAGCCCTTATTTACGATTGGAAGCTTCAAAGCAAAAGCAACTGCATCGCAGTACATTCTCGATTACCTACGAAGAAAACATTGATACCAGCGACGGGGATGGAAGCAATTTGCTTTTATTGGGTAGAATAAACTCAGCACTCGATCACAAAATCGTTCGATTTGATTTGTACCAGTCCTTTTTTATTGAGCCGTTGCTTTCATCCTACTACGAGGTCAAGCCAGATAAGTGGCTGGCCAATTCCTTGATTCACGAATTCGCTTTTTCTTTAAGTGGACAAGAAGCTTTGGAAGACGTTCGATTAATTACTCAAAAGCAATTTTACGGCGGTGGTTTTTTTTCAGTCCGCGGCTACAACGAATCAGCAGCCAGAGGTGACTCAGGCCTACTGGGATCGGCGGAATATCGAATACACCTCGCCCGTCTTTTAAAACCTGCCTCAATGCTTGAAGAAATTGACTCAGATAAACAGGTCTCCAGTCGAAAGGTACGGAATCGTTTTAATTATCGAGCTCCTAGTCTTTATGGAGTTCCTGACTGGGATTTTTTAGTGAGAGGCTTTTTTGATTGGGCTAGTTTTTCATACAATGGCGAGTTAGGAAGCGATGAGACTGAGCAGGATTTACGCAGTGTTGGCATTGGTTTTGAGTTTCAATACGGCTCCAATTTAAACATCCGTCTCGATTATGGAGTTGTGATGGAAGAACTGTTTAACAGTTCCACCAACGCAATAGACGACGACGCAGACGAGGGCGATAGTCGCTTCCATTTTCTCGCGACTCTTTCTTTTTAGAATTTGGCTTAATATAATTAAATCAGAGGGCGACATG
>CAZUYZ010000114.1:0-9552 GCA_964624365.1 uncultured Puniceicoccaceae bacterium | reverse complement strand
GGTATCAAACTCATTGGTATCCTTGATATAAGCTTCTGCACCACTGGACACCTTGTTGGTTGCTAACAATCCGGAAAATCCTTCACTTTCAATAGCCTCATCGCCAGGCTTATAGATCGCCGAAGCCTTGGAACTAGCAGCATTCGTTACGGTAGCATTCAGCAAGGCTCCATTATCGGCACTGACTAACACATCACCGCTTGCAATTACAACAGAGTCAATGATGTAGGCGCTTGCTTTGGCAGATTCTTCACCACCAAATGCCTCTGAGATTGCAGGATCGCCGATAAGCGTATCAATGGCTTGGAAGAAAATATTCTGCGGCTTCCAGCCAACTGTGTTAAATGCCATTGTCAAAGCTTTGGCGGAACCGGGACCAGAGGCCTGACTGAGTGTTTTGATCGTGGCATCCAGAATCGCTGTATTGTTGGCCTCTACTGTGACATCGATAGTGGTTATTTCGCTTCTGGCAATATGAGCATCTGCCTGCGCGAGCACTATGTTCGAAACAATCTGCCCTCCACTGGCATTGGATGTACCGCTGCCGGTGACACTCCCTCCTGAAGACGTGGCGCTGTTTTCAGCAGTGGCACGTATAGTAGCACTTTCAATTGCACGAACAATGACATTACCTTCCAGTGCTTTGACAGGGGTATTCTCTATATAAGCAAATACTTCAGCGCGTAATTCATTGATAACAATCTGACCACCCACTGCGGAAACATCAGCACCAATCACGTTGCCAATATCCGGAAATAATATGTCTTCCAAGTCAGCCTGAGTTAATTCAATGAAGTTTGGATCCGTGTCATAATCCAGATCGGCAGCACCCAGATCAACAAAATTTCCTAATGAATAGAAGTCCTCCAGAGTGATTCCATCCTGGAACTCAAATCCATCCGGTAAAACACCATTGGACAAATCAAAGTCCTCAGGCAGTACAATATCAATGCTATCAGGCAAGCCGATATAACGATACAATTTACTGTCTTTTCCACTAGCGTTACCATGTCTTTCATCAAAGCGTACAAGATCGCCAAATCCCATCAATTGTGTGCCGGAAGCATTGGTAAAGTTGTACTCATCCAGCCCAAAGTTGCCAGCTATTGTCTTTAGAGCATTCAGTGTGTTGTCGCTGCTGGCGGACGAAATGGTTTCGCTGCGAGCGTTAATGAGCGCTTCATCCCGGGAATCAACACGCACACCTTTGAGACCATCGACCTGTGTCGTATGATCAATGCCATCGGTTCCGACAGTGCCTGTGTCCAGGATGTAAGCATTGGCAGCTGTGGACAATTTATTACTGGCCAAAACTGCACCTCCCGACGTACCACCTGGACCCTTCTTATTAGCCAGTAACGAAAACAACTGAAAATCATTGCCAGCTTGTAGGGAAGATGTGTTTCCGGCAACTGCTTCAATTACACCGATGTTCTCAGCAACAACTGAAACCTCCCCAGGCGCAATCACCACTGAGTCGATGATTGTGGCTAACGCCATTGCAGGTTGCTCCAAGCCCAGTGCATCCGCAATCAATGGATCCCCAAGCAAGGCATCGACTGTGCGGGTCAGTATATCCTGAGCGCCCCAACCAACCGTATTGAAGGCAAGTATTCCGCCAAAGGTTGTTCCTGCGTTGCCAGCAACGGTACTGGATGCAGTTGCATTTAAAACGGCTTCATTGGTAGCGCTAACAATTACATTGCCCAAATCGGGACTTGCTGTAGTATCCGTTGTGTTCGTAAGAATGCTGTCAATAACCTGTGCCGAAGCCTGGCTGAGAACTACATTGGTGACCACACTGCCGACAGCTGCAAGGGATTTCGCCCCTCCTGGCTTGGAAGATGTAATGACACTTTTATCGAGCGCATGAATTCTGGCACGCTCTCTGGACCTGACCACAATATCGCCGTTCGCAACCGTTGCTACGGCACGGGCAATATAAGCCATCACTTCACCGCGCACATCATTGCGTGAAATCAGACCACCACCACTGGGAGCTTCACCGTTTAGCTTGGGCGCCAGATCACTGAACACCTCACCAAAAAAACCACGCGCGACACTCTTCGGTAGTACATTGCTGTCATTAATTCGTTTCCACAAACCAAAGTCTGTGTAATCCTGTGTGCCCAGATCACGGTTTGAACCAGAACCATCTGAGCCCATATACTCATAGACAATACCGCCGTCACCAATACCAGCATAATCATCAGCAACACGTACGCGATGGCCGAATTCTATATCACGAACACCAGAGTTAGTCGTGTAAAGATAACCATCATTTAGTAGCTTATCGGCAAAACCATTGATCAGGCCGGCGCCTGCGTCATTGTTGACTGAACTGCCGCTACGAAGATCTGTTTCCGCATCAATACTCGCCAGATCATCCGCTAACACAGTAATCCCACCACCTGCAGTAATTCTGGTATCAGCGCCGTCCTCCAGGGATTCTTCAATATAGGCCTTAGCAAAGGCATTAACCATATTGCTAGCCAAAACACCGGCCATACTTTTGGAATTTCCACCAATGAAGGCTCCGGAGGCCGCAGTTGACTCGTTACTGATCTTTGCGGAAATACTTGCCATGTTAATAGCTGTTACCGAAACATCCGCACCGGCATTGACTGTCGAGTCAACGATGTAGGCGGCCACAGAGGATGGATTGTCTGCGTTAAAGATGTCTGAGTCGATCTGAATAATTGCATCTAAAGCACTAAACAAAAGGTTGGTTGTCTCGTAGCCAACGGTGTTAAATGCAACGATAAATCCAAACGCTTTTCCTTTGGATATTGTGGATTGCTTTGTCTCAGCTTCTATGGTGCCACTGTTACGACCATCTACGATAACACTACCCAAAGTAGCCACTACAATACTTTCTTTGATGTATGCTTCCGCCTGATTCTGTACTACATTAGTAGTAATACCGCCACCAACTGCCATCGATGAACCGCCTTTGAAGAAACCAGTGCCAGCGCTTCCAACGGCATTACCACCGGCTGACTCTGCGGCGCTATCACCGTTGGCACGCAAGTAAGCATTTTCAATTGCACGCACGATAATGTCACCTGTAGCAGCAGTCACACTCGCTTTGACGATACGAGCGCTCACATTTGCGCGTAAATTATTGATTGTAATGAAACCACCCATTGCAGTCGATTCGCTAGGAAGGAAACTGCCCTGAGGAATCAGATTGCTGACTGGTACCTCTTTCCAGAATCCAAGATCGCCGTAATTAAGTCGGTTCAGATCAAAAGTATCATCGACACCCAGGTACTCATAAACACTGCCATTCTTACCGCCAATGCGTATCCAGTTCGGGTCATTATCATAATCCTGACCACCCAGATCGATACTTTCAGTCGGCCCGTTGTAATAATAAACACCTTCCGCACTACCTCCTATTTTTACCCATGGACCAGCAGTATAATCAGTATTGGCCAGATCGAGTTCAATGCCATCGGAGCCAGTGTACAGATAAACACCGCTAGCTTCACCGCCATTTGCATAATCGTCGGTCAATTCAACCTTACGCCCGGAAAACAGAGTACGAACTCCATCATAGCTATAAAAGTCCGCTTCCAGATAGTCTTCGGTAACCAGCACTTTATTGCCTACCTGAAGACCTTGTACGCCGGACTCGCTGTCATGTTGTGTATCCATGTAGTCATCGGCAAGACGCACGCGATCACCGAATACAAGATTCTGCGGAGCGGTAACACGACTCGTGTCGTAGTCCGCAGAAAGTATATCATTGACGGTCTCCTGAAGAATGGAAGCGCCACCGTCATTGCTGGTAATCGCCGAAGTTACCAACTTCACATTCGAATAGACACCGGCATTATCCTCGGCTAAAACAGTTACAGCGCCATTGGCAGTTACTGTGGTCACAATATCATCCGAATCATCGGTGTCTTCAATATAGGCCTGCGAGCCACTGGAAACTTTATTGCTGGCAATGATACCACCAAAGCCCTTACTAGTAGCTTTAAACAGAGCAGAAGAGGTCGTACTTGCCGCATTGCTCATTGTAGCATTTAGCTGCACTGCATTATCCGCATGTACTTTAACATCACCAGCGCTGGCATCAATCACTGAATCAATGATATACGCTACAGTGTCAGCTCTTTTCTCGACTCCAAAAACATCTGTACCAAATAGTCTCTCAATCGCCTGGAAGAACAGATTTTGTGGCTCCCAGCCCACAGTATTAAGCGCCAAGGTCAGAGCGACTGATTCACCAGGACCTGCAGCCGTTGCCTGACCGGAAGTATTAACAGTCGCATCTACGATCGCAGTGTTTTTGCCCAACACCGATATCGATTCGCTGTCAACTGTACTACGTGCAATGTGTGCATCGACACTTGAAAGCATAACGTTGGTGATGACTTGACCGTTAGCTGCAAGTGAATTGCCTTTGCCGTAAAAACTACCACCTGAAGATTCAACCGTACTTTGTCCCGTTGCTTGTAAAATAGCACTCTCTGTTGCCTGTACAATAACATCTCCATTAATGGCCGTAATAATGCTATCTTCAATGAAAGCAATAACTCCAGTGCTTACTTCGTTATACACAACCAGGCCGCCAAGCGCACGAGCCGAAGTCTCAGCAACATTGCCAATATCCGGGAAAAGCAAATCTTCGTAGTCTGCCTGTTCAAGACGCTTGAAACGGCTATCATTATCGTAATCAATACTCGAACTTCCAAGATCTACAAGTTCACCTGTACCCACATACTCATACATGGACTCATCGGTACCATTCGCAGTGCTTGCTGTGTTACCGTAAGTCGCTACAAAACGAATCAAGTCGCCTTCCTCAAGATTCTGAATTCCGGACGCATTTGTGAACTCGTACTCGTCCAAACCAAGAATGGGCAACAGAACTTTAAAACCATCGATGGTGTTTTGTGCAATAGATTGTGCAACCACTTCGCTGTTTGCCCGGATCGACGCATTATCGTTCGCATCCACTCGAATACCTAGTACACCAGTGACATCGCTATCCTTGATCCATGCGCTGGCTCCGCTTGCAACTTTGTTGGACGCGAGCAGCGCCCCGGCGCCCAATCCACCATCACCGGCACCTGCCTTCTTGGCAAAACCAGCTTTGAAAGCGAGAGTTTTAATACCTTCAAATGCTCCCAGATAATCTACCAGGTTCTTTGCCTCGTTATTTCCAGTTGCAGTGATCTGAGCAAGATTCTCAGCAAGAACTGCCACTTCACTGGTTGCAGTCACTACTGAATCTACAATCCATGCGTCTGCACGGGCTTCTTGTTTGGCGCCAAAAGCATCTGCAATTGCCGGATCGCCAATCAGTGCATCGACTGTATTGAAAAGAATGTTCTGGGATTCCCAGCCCACTGAGTTAAACGCCAGCGCTGCACTGAGAACTCCTTTTTCAAAGAACCCCTCTCCATCTCCTTGTTTATTATACCCTTGTAAAACAGTAGATGTTGTCGCATCCAGTATCGCTTCATTGATAGCTTCGACAATGACATTACCCGACAGAGGATCCACGCTGGTATCACTGCGATTATCGACGGTTGAATCACTTATGTGAGCACGCGTCTGGACCAGTACGATGTTAGTGGCTGCAACCGCACCTGCGGCAGCCTGATCGGCGTACACAGCACTGTCATCGAGTACGCTAATTGACGCTGCCCCCCGGGCACGGACAGTTATGTTACCTCCTGTTGCCGTCAGGCTAGCACGTTCCACCCAGGCATCGACGGTTCCGCGCACATCATTACGAGAAACCAGACCTGAAAAACTACTGGCATCATTCCATATGTCAACTCCGGCAGCGCCGAGCGCTGCCTGTACGATCGAAGCAGGAACAATATTATCTACGTTAACCGCTTTCCACAATCCTGGATCGGAGTAATCCTGAAGGCCAAGATCAAGGTCTTTGCCCAAAATATCACTGCCGACAAACAGATAAACAGCTCCACCATCGCCACCACCAGCATAGTCATTTGCTACGCGAACCATGTCCTCAAAACTAAGATCATGGGTACCGGAGTTGCTAGTATAACTGTAGGTATCCCTCAGCAGTGCATTCGCAAGATTGTTAACAATTGAGGCTCCACCGTCATTGACCAGAAAGGTAGCTGCACGAATTACAGTTGAGGCATCGATCACGGCATTATCAAGCGCTTCAACGTTAATCCCGGCACCCGATGTTATCGAAGTCGGCGCACCTACAGTTGGATCAATGGACTCTTCAATGTAAGCTCGAGAACCACTTGAAACCATGTTGCTGGCCAGCACTGCAGCGCTACTGGTCGCTGTAGCATTGGCAATCGCCTGAGCCGATGCAGTCGCTTCATTACTAACATTCGCATCCAGAATGGCGGCATTGTCAGCAATGACTTCTACAGTACCTCCCGCAGACACACTGCTATTGATGATATAGGCTTCCGTGTAAGCAGGCTGCTCACCATCGAAAGCCTCCGAAATCAAGGGATCCCCTAATAAAGCATCCAAAGTTCCAAACAACAAGCCACTGGGCTTCCATCCAATTGTATTAAAGGCTAAAATAATCGAGATTACACTTTGATTTGATTTGGCTGCTTGCAACGATTGCGCTGTTATCAAAGCTGTATTGCGACCCGTTACCGATACATCACCATTCAGGCTTTCTATCGTACTAGAGCTAATATAGGCTTTTACTTCTGCAAGAACAGAATTGGTAGCGAGTGTACCACTTACCGCCATCGATAGCCCACTACCCAATGCGCTAATGCCGCCCGAAGACTCGGCTGAACTATCATTAATGGCACGAATACTTGCATTCTCCACAGCACGTACAGTTATACTGCCTGTTGCACTTACGCTTGCATTCTGAACATACGCAACAGATGCTGCACGGACTGAATTAAATACTAGTATGCCACCCACAGTAACTGCTGAGGATGCTTTGAAATTAAGCCCATCGGGAGCAAGCTGTGACTCCGGAACTTCCTGCCAGTAACCGAGATCACTGTAATCAACAGCATTAAGATTTGATTCCTCACCCGCTCCCAAATATGTATACACTTTACCATTTTCGCCGTTAATAGGTATCCAGTTAGTATCATTACTATAATCCTGGCGACTCAAATCAACGGCTCCTTCCGGACCATTGTAGTAGTAGACTACATCTGCATCGCCACTTAACTTCACCCATGGACCTGTACTGTAATCCGTATTACTTAAATCAATTTCAACGCCATCTGCACCAGTGTACAAATAAATGCTTCCTGCGTCACCACCGCCCGTATAATCATCTGTTAACTCAACCTTAAGCCCGGCAAACAGGAACTTTTCACTATCATAAGTATAGAAGTTATTATCCAAATAATCGTCAGCAATAACAACTTTGCTGCCTGTCTGAAGCTCTTGGACACCTGCACTGCTGTCGTAGCTAGTATCCATATAATCATCGGCAAGACGTACCCGATCGCCATAAACAAGTGTCTTAAGACCTGTAACTTTATTGGTATCGTAGTCAGCCGAAAGAAGATCATTAACTGTTTCCTGGAGAGCTGGCAAACCACCATCGTTAGTCGTAATCGACGAGGTCACTAGCTTGGCATTGGAATAAATACCCGTATTGTCCTCAGAAAGAACGCTCACATCACCACCACTGGCTGTAACTGACGTTACGACAGTGTCTAAGCTATCGGTATCTTCGATAAAGGCCCGTGCACCACTAAACACCTTGTTACTGCTGAAAACACCTCCAAAGCCTTTACTTGTAGCGCCAAAGAAGGCAGAAGATGTTGTATCGGCAGCATTGCTAACAGTCGCATTTAGCTGCACCGCATTATCTGCCTTGACGACAACATCGCCCGAGCTTGCTTCTACCTCCGAGTCAATAATATAGGCAAGTACCTCTGCTTTTTGACTTTCTATAAGACCAACTGGACCCAGTATGATGTCCAAAGTCTGGAATAGGAAGTTTTGTGGTTCCCAGCCAAGTGTATTAAATGCAAGCGTAATCGCTACGGATATACCCGGACCCGCGGCCGTTGCTTGGCTGGCAGTGCGAATTGTGGCATCCATTATGGACGTATTCTTCGCTAGTACAGAAACGTTTTCACCCGTGACAGTGCCACGCGTAATATGAGCGGTGGCGCTTACCAAAACAACATTGGTGATAATCTGACCACCTGCTGCAAGCGATTGACCTGCTCCAAAAAAGCTACCCCCGGAGGATTCAACATTAGTCTGTGCAGTTGCTCTGAAGAGAGCATTTTCTGTAGCTTGTACAAGTATATCGCCGGACAAAGCAGTAACTATGGTATCTTCAATAAAAGCACTTACTCCGCCACTGATTTCGTTATAAACGAATAAACCGCCGATAGCACGGGCCTGAGTCACAGCAACATTGCCGATATCCGGGAAAAGCAGATCTTCATAGTCTGCTTGTTCAAGACGCTTGAAACGGCTGTCGTTATCATAATCAATACTCGCACTTCCAAGATCTAGAGATCCATCTGTACCGACATATTCATACATCGACTCATCTGTACCGTTAGCAGTGCTTGCTGTGTTACCGTAAGTCGCTACAAAACGAACCAAGTCACCGTTTTCCAACTCCTGTACTCCGGATGCATTGGTAAACTTATATTCATCCAGACCAAAGATTGGTAATAAAACTTTCAGACCATCAATGGTGTTTTTTGCAATAGACTGAGCAATTACTTCGCTGTTCGCCCGAATGGACGCATTATTTTTTGCCTCGACTCGCACACCGAGTATGCCAGAGACATTCGTGTTCACGGCATCATCTACATTACTATCTTTAATCCAGGCACTAGCTCCGCTTGCCACTTTATTGGTTGCCAGGAGCGCACCGGCACCTAATCCGCCGTCACCAGCGCCCGCCTTACCAAAGCCGGCTTTTGAGATGATGGTTTTAATTCCTTCAAAGGCTCCCAGGTAGTCTACTAGGTTCTTTGCTTCATTACTTCCAGTTGCTGTAATCTGAGCAAGATTGTCGGCAACAACTTCCGCTTTACCGGTTGCAGTAACCACTGAATCCATAATCCATGCATCTGCACGGGCTTCTTGTTTACCTCCATAGGCATCCCCAAGCGCAGGATCACCTATGATTGCGTCCACTGTATTGAAAAGGATGTTCTGGGATTCCCAGCCGACAGAGTTGAAGGCTAATGCAGCACTCAATACGCCTAGTTGAAACTTTCCTTCTCCTTTATTATACCCTTGTAAAATAGTCGATGTTGTCGCATCCAGTATTGCTTCATTGCGTGCTTCGACAATGACATTGCCCGACAAAGGATCCGCACTGGTATCACTCAAGTTATCGACTGTCGAGTCACTTATATGGGCACGTGCCTGAGCCATTACGATGTTAGCGGCAACGACCGCGCCTGCGGCGGCCTGATCGGCATATATGGCACTGTCGTCTAGTACGCTAAGAGACGCTGCTTCCAAAGCAAGAACTGTTATATTGCCGCCTGTTGTTGTAAGGCTGGCACGCTCTACCCAGGCGTCAACAGCTCCGCGCACATCATTACGGGAAACCAGTCCCGACATACTACT
>CAZUYZ010000113.1:0-14803 GCA_964624365.1 uncultured Puniceicoccaceae bacterium | reverse complement strand
TAGCGCCTGGTACTCGAATCAACCCAATGGTTGCATCGGAAAGCAAAAGCCCGGTTGCAAGCGGGTTGATGTCTCCACTTTCAAGACGCGCTGGCCCCTCGCCAAGGAAGATTTCCAGGTTGGTGCCGGCAAAGCTATCACCTGAGAAAGCGACGTCGCCTTCAATGGTAACAAAATCACCAATGTTGAGCGACAGATCAGAAACTGAAATTTCGAATATATCTCCTTCGGCATCTCCAAACTCAATAGCAATCGTACGACCTGCAATGGTAACGTTTTCTGATACTGCAGCGCCAGTTGTGTTTACTCTCAGAGTTACGGTTCCACCGGCTTCAACAGGTCCGACACCAACATTCGCTTCACCGGAAACAATACCGGCGACACCATTCGTATCACTGACAAATACCAGAGCGCCTTCACCGTTATTTATGGTTACTCCCTCAGCGGTAGCGGAGAAGTTTGTGACACCGATCTTGGTAATGGTTGAGCCATCGTCACGCGTGATCTGCTCGAAGGCCACATTGGCTGTTGCACTGATGACAGAACCGCCAACATTAAATTCAAGCGTAGCGCCTGTGATCTCAACTCGAAGGAATGGACCTGATGGCAAGCTGAGAACAATTGGAGTTGTTCCGACATTAAATGTCTCAGATACGTCACTTGCAGTCGTATTAATGGAAACAGTCGCAGTGAATGATCCATTTAACAGATCGGGAACATTGACATTGACTGTTCCACTAAATTCACCGGCAACACCTTGCGCAGTAATCACAAAGATACCATTTCCATTCGTCAGTTCTACAAGATCATTGCCAATAGTGATCTCAACATTTTGGGCTGCTAATCTTACTACAGTCTCATTACTTACCGAATCAGTAAGCTGTTCAAAGAAGAATACACCTGAAACAGACTGACCGGCAATCTCCAAAGTAGCTGGTTCTGCAGTTGATCCGGCACGCACACGAATAAAGTTGTCTGCTGTTGTAAATACGATTGCTTGACTGATTCCTGCCACCTCAATTGCTCTGTTCACGGGAGCGCCTGTCTGATTGATTTCCACAGCAAATGTAGCCGATAGCTCAACTCCCGGAATGTCAGCGCTCGCGGCGCCTTCAAACTGTGCAGCAATACCGGCATCTGTGATAAGAATAATGCCGGAAGCATCTGTTATAGAAACAAAGTCTCTGGAGCCGTCACCGATGGCAAAATCGACTCCGGCAATGCCAATCGTTATCTCGTTGGTGACATCATCGATTTCAACAGCGAAGTTACCGCGAAGCGTTTGCCCGGCAACAGAAAGTGAAACATCGTTGCCACCAAAACGTTGAACTCCGGCGGCAAGTGAGAAGTTTTTGACAACATCGCCAACTTCAATCTCCCGGGCAACAGCGCTGCCTGTCGTGTTGACCTGAACACCAATCATTCCTGAAATTTCTACGTTAGAAATACCGACAACTGCGGCATTTCCGCTAGCTTCAGCGGCATAGCCATTTTCAGTGATCAGCAACATCAATTCGGCGCCACTGACTTGGAAACCAACCTGATCTGCACCGCTCGTGTAACCAATAAAGATGTCGACGTTGGTTGCAGCAATGAGCAATTCATTGGCATCGTCATCATTACCCAGTATACCATCCGGTCCTGTCTCACTATTCTCAATAGCAAAGTCTCCGGAAAGTGTAGCAATACCCGCAAGGTCGAGATCAAGCGACCCGCCTACGCGTAATACCCCGGCACGCACCGTGTCTGTAAAGTTAGCGTTGATTGCGCTCAAATCCTGATCAATGCCCGTTGTATTGATGGCAACTTCAAGTGTTCCACTAAATCCAATGTCGGATAAGGCATTTGCCTCATCGATAAGCTTAACACCTCCGGAAAGACTCAGAGCGAACGTGCCATTCGCTAGCAGAAGGAGTGCAAAATCAACCGTGTTCGTCGTATCGACTCCAAGGCCTAGCGCATCATTGTTTACAGCAGGATCATCAAATCCAACGAAGAAATCAACCCCGCTTCCGGAAACAGTAATCTCACCAGTAGCCGAATCGCGAGTGAATGAGAAATCACCACTGAATCCACCCAATGGTGTATTGAAATTAAGACCGGTTCCTGAGATTTCCAGAATGTCGCCCTCAGCGGCCCCAAAATTAATGTCAACTCCACCGATTTGCTGAGTCACAGCGCCGCCGGTATTGTTTGCGCGTACCGCTACTTGTCCGCTTAGTGTAAGTCCATCAATTCCAGTTAGAGCTACTTCACCTTCAGCAACGAATGCATACGTTCTATTGGTTCCGTCATCAAAACCTGCAAGTCCGAGGTTGGCATTGCTAATTTCAAGAGCAACTCCACCGGGCACGCCAAGAAGCGCTGAGACGTCTGTGGCACTTATCAGCAGAACTGGATTACTTGTGCCCTGTTCAAAACTAAAGTTGCCGGAAAGTTCAACAAAACCATCGATCGCTAAAGTTCCGGAACCTGAAACACGTAGGAAATCACCTGCCTCAAGATCGAGAACAACACCGCCAATGATCGCATTTGTTGCTGAAGTACGTTCGCTGAATTCCAGTGCAAGCATTGCTTCCAATGTCACACCGTCGAGACCGACAAGGGTAACGACACCACTAGCCTTACCAGCGAGACCTTCACCATCCAATAAGAAAGAACCGGAGCCCTCTGTAAGCGAGAGTTTAACATCTTCAGAACCCAATTCCACGACAACATTATCGGCAGCAAAGGTAACTACCTGCTCACCACCAACGGTTGCCTGCTGAAAGACGAAATCACCGGCCAGGGTCTGCCCGGCAACTGTAATTTCAAGGCTTGTTGCGCTGGCACGAAGGAAGGGCCCTGCTGGAACATTGAGCACGACCGGAGCGAAATCACGGATTTCCACACGGGCTGTTTGGTCTGCCTCAAGACTAAATCCGTTAATAAAGTCGATGGTGTTAGCAGAAGTATTGATAGCAAAGTTAGCGCTCTCTACCAGTTCACCATCAACCAGAACAGTAATGAGGTTCGAATCGGTAATATCGTTTGCCAACGTCAGTGTTGTCGTTGTCGCTGCCGGTGTTTGCTCTTCGGCGATTAAACTCTCATCAAACGTTGCAAAAACAGCCTCACTTGTATTGTTAAATTCAAGCGCTAAGGCGCCGGCTGCACCGAATGTACTTTGCCCAGCTGCAAAATCGATCTGCAAAGTTCCTGCAAGTCCGGCCGAACTCAAGACGAAAAGTCCAGAGCCATTTTCGAGCGAAAGAATATCGCTTGTGCCATCGGTAAACTGTAATGATACTTGGTCTGCCCCGATGGTCACAGTTTGGCTACCATCCCCTGCTTCACGTACTTCAACAGCAAAAATACCCGAAAGTGTCTGACCCAAGACATCCAGTGTCGCAAGATCACCTGACTCGCCAAAGGTTGCTTTGAAGTATTTGCCTGCTTCAATAGCGAGCGGTATGCTTTCTCCTTGAATTGACAGGTTGACGTTAACGGCTGCTTCACTCGTGTTAAATTCGACAGCGAGCGGTCCGGCAAACGAAATATCCGGCGCAGACTCCGGCAATGTCAGACTAAAGTTAGCAACGAAGCTACCGGCAATCACAGTCTCACCTGAAGTTGCGTCTGCACGAATCAGGAATGCTGCATTTTGAGCGGTGTCCTGAGAGACTTCGAAGAAGGTCGTTGTTCCGTCACCGATTTCAAGGCTCGCATTGCGAATGGCGACACCGACAACAACCTCCGTTTGACTTTGCTCGTTAGTTATTTCCTTCCGCTCAATACTGAAATCACCGCTGATGGTTTGACCGGCAATATCAATTTCGACATCAGTACCTTCAACCCGGACAAAACCACTGCTACCGCCAGCATCAAGATCAAAAGTGATCTCTTCATTACCCACCCTGAATGTCTGACTAAACTCCGTAGTAGCTGTATTAATCGCTACTGTAAAGTCACCGGATACAGATACATCCGGCACTTCGATAGCTGCCGACGCTGAAATCTGAGCGGCAACGTCGTCACCGTCGATGAGGATGAACCCTTGACCATCTGTCACATTGACAAACGAATTATTTCCGTCCCCAAGCTCCATGCTCACATTGTTGGCTGCGATCAGAAGCTGTTGTGAGCCTCCGTTTGCAATTTGCTCAACAGCAAAGTCACCAACAATCTTCTGTCCTAGAATCGTTAATTCAGCCTGTGCTCCGGGTGTTGTTCCCTGAACGTCAACCCGTACATAGGGGCCTGCCGGTAGTTCAATGCCAAGATCCAGATCAAAAATACTGTAACTGCTGGTTGGCGCCAAGTCTACTAAGCGATCCAGTACCAATGTAGTACCGGTATTCGAAACAATAGTAGCAACCTCACCATCCCCAGCGCCACCGGTAACACGGAAAATGAAACCACCCAGGTCACCATCGCTAGCAAGACTCGAAAAGTCCAGATTCCCATCTGCATCGGTAATTTCAAATCCAGCGCTTCCTACATTGCGTGTGCCAACAACACCATCATGCACTGGCGTACCGTCAAGACGTGCCAATTCAATCGGCAACTCCAGATCACCATCGCCAAGGATTTTTTCTTCACGTATGAAATCAAGTGTGAAAACAACCGGCGATCCTACCGAAAGCATTCCGGCTTTCGCCACTTCAAGGATGAAACTAGCATCATCCGCAGTTGTGGAACCCACAACTGCATCATATAGAACCTGAAGATCAGCAATGTCATCAACATATTCTCCAGTTAACACAGCATTCGGATCACTGGAAGTTAAATCAACGACGCCAGCATTTACATTCACAACGAGGTCACCTGCGTTGAATCCGGCTGTGACCAATGCAGAATCAATCGTTGATTGAACATAGGGAACAAAGTCTTCTGTTTTGTCGATTTCTGAGAAATCAACCGTCACGAGCAGATTTGACTGCCTACGTCCTTCAATAATTGTTTCAGCAACAAATGGTGTTGTTACCAGCAAAGTAAATTCAATATTATCGCCAGCTGTCAGTTGGCCTGCTTCACCTCGACGACCAGCAATAGCAGCTTCGCCTGCTGATGTATCTACGATGCCAAACCCAACCTTGTTGTTGCCAACTGTCAGTGTGATCGCATCGGCGCCGTCCTTTCCTACAGTGATTGTACCTTTGTCAAGGTTGGCGGCCAAAAGCGCCTGATCGACAGCAAACTGAATATCTTCAATCAGAGCCTCTACGGGATCAGCTGCACCCGGGTTATCATCCGTTGCTGAAACGTCAATGTTTACGGCGATCGTTGAAGTCGGTGGAGTCAGAATAACTCCGTTCTGACCTAAGAATACAATGCGTTCTTCCAGCAAACTACCGTCAAAGGCTGTATCCAAACCGACAGCAATATCATCTAGCTGCAAATTAGCTTTTGCAAGCGCCATATTAACCTGAGCTTGAGTCAAGTCAGCAGCAAGCAATGCATCCGCTTCAAGAATACGATCCGATGTGGTGTCCGTCTCAAGAAGAAGATTGATAACATCAGAACTGTAACCATCTTCACGAAGCGCCTGTGCAATAATCGCTTCGTCAAGAGCTCCTCTTATCGAATTAACTAAAGCATTCTGATCCGTGCTATTTGCTGTTTGCGAAGGATCCACACTAACGGAGAGACTTGCAAGGCGACGCTGTTCAACAATTGACTCAAGGCTATCGGCATTAATCAACACTGCATCTGCGCTGGTTGACGAGAAGATGACTCTATCAGGCAACCCATTGCCATTCGGACCTGCTGAACTGACAACAACATCACCTGCAGCAAAACCGGATGCTACCAAAGCAGCATCAATACTTGCCTGAATATCAGCAACAAGATCGTTTGTTGTAGCAGCCGGATTCAACGACGCTTGAATCGCATTCGACGCAATGCTGACCGGTAGTGGACTCGAGTTGATGGCCACTGCAAAATTGGCGGCGAAGCTAATGTCAGAAGTTGTAAAGCCTGCATTGGCATTCATGACTCCGGCTAGACCTTGTGCATTGAGGATGAAGGTTCCTTCACCGCTATCAAGAGATAAAGCGCCACCTGCCAGATCCACAGTTACGTCATCAAAACCGACAGTAATCGTGTCACCTGTTTTGCCGAACGAGAAGTTGCCATTAAAGGTTTGACCCTCTACTTCCAACGCAAGTGCTCCCGTAATTTCAATCTGGCCAGATTGTAAAGTAGCTTGTACCTGCCCTGTAATTTCACCATTTTGATCATCTTTACCTATTGGAGCATCAGCGATCATTAACATTTGCTCCGCATCAGTTGTGTTCAGTTGCACTTGAGCGTACCCACTGAAAACCACTCCGGGAACGCCAATGATCTGGACTTCCCCTGAAGCCAACATCGCGTAAGTAGCGTTTTCACCAGAACCGAATTCGTGAACAAGGAAATCTGCACCGACTAAGCGCACGCCGACCGCGGCAGGGTTAATCTCAGTGGTTACATTGCCATCTGCATCCTCAAGGAAAAGAGGACCATCACCCACAAACAAATCTGCGGTGCCTTCAATAATCGTTGGATTGCTTCCGGTACGTGAAATGGATGCCTGGATGGAGACGAAGTCACCCACTGTCAGACTGACACTACCACCAACAAGGTCAACAAACGGAGTGCCATCCACTGCCACTTCTTCATCGCCAAACTCAAGAATAAAGTCGCGTCCTGCCAGTCCCACAGTACGTTGTGCAAGTGACGTTGAACGCGTACTGAAGCGTACAGTAGCGCTACCACCCGCTGAGAAAGGACCTGCTGCAACTAGGATATCACCTGAAAGAACGCCTGCGATACCTTCAGCATCCAGAAGCAGAGCGCCAGCGCCATTGATAATTTCCAAACCATCGTCGTCTTCCTTAGCTTCGATTTTAACATTTGATGCAGCTATAAGAGTCGCTTTCTCAGCGCCTGTGCCAATTTGCTGGAAGCCGAAATCACCGGAAAGGCTGAGATTATCACCCAGAGAAAGACTTGCGCCAAATACGTTGACACTCACAAAAGGTCCTGCTCCCAAAGCAAAGCTTACCGTATCGCCAAGGAGGGTTATTTCCTCGGCAACTGCTTGATCGGACGTATTGACTTCAAGCGTAATTGTCTCGGCGGAAAGACTCAAGTCGCCCGGCAGTTCAAACTCGGCGGACACTGAAAGGCTTCCTGCAATGCCAAACTGAGAAAGCACAAAGAACCCGCTTCCATCAGTGACTGAAACAACATATGCCGGTTCATCGTCTGAATCAATGTCTCCATCCAAGTCGCTATCCCGATCAAACTCTCCAAGCAGCAATATTACATTGGCAACCGCCATGCGCAAGACGTTTTCACCACTTTCGCTGGTAACACTTTCTATAACGAAGTCTCCGCCAACTGTTTGTCCGGCAATCATAACTTCAACACCCATTGCTTCAACACGAAGAAGTTTTGAAAGAGGATCGGTTGTGTCAATTGTTAGGTCTGCTGTGCCGGCAAAGCTAAAGTCCGGAATATTTGTCGTTACTCCAATGCCATCAATTTCAGCCGATATACCGTTGCTACCAAAAATAATTTCAGCCTCATCCACTGACAACTCAACCGGTGCAGGATCCCCAGGTCCCAAATCAAGTTTTGCAGAATTGACTTCCATTCTTACTTGGGTCTCACCTGCTTCGACACGTCTTTCCAGTGCAACACGCTCAGCCGAGAGTTTTGCTCCGACAATGCCAACTTCCGCATCATCAACTTCTACTCTGGTAAATGGACCCGCTGGAACAGCAAGAGCGATACCACCATCCACTAATTCCTCTGCTGCATCGGATGTAATAGGTGTATCAAATGGCCCAAATACCTGTAGTGAAAAGTCAATACCGGGAATGCTAATCGTAAGACTCAGGTCATCTTTGAGCTCCGCCGTATTATCGGGGTCGCGTGCTGCTTCGATGGCTAACGTAATAGCTTCAACATTGGCAATAGAAAATCCTTCGACATTTGATTGCAGAGCGATAGACTCTGCAAACGGGCTGCCGACAAGAGGATCGGCTGTGACAACCAGTATATCGTTTGCATTCAGACCAACAGAAGCATCTGTAATCGCAGCATCAACTGCTGACTGCAAAGCAGCAACAAGTTGCGCCGTATCATTCTCAAACGCCTCCGTAGTGGAAGATTCGAGGGTGAAAGAAGCCGGTGTTCCTACAAGTTGATTCTCTGTTGCAGGCAATTCGATCGTGAACTCAAATGGAATTGATGCATTACCGGTAAGCATTCCCCGAGCGCCCGGGTCATCACCCTCAGGAACATTGATAAAACGGCGAGCCTGGATGCTATTTGCCAGATTAGCAGCATTGCCAATGATCAATCTTTCAAGTACTGGCTGGAGCACAATTCGTTCATCAAAAGGACTGCCTGATTCCGGATCCGTTGTCGTGACAAAAATATCACCCGCCACAACCTTGGAACCCTCAGCATCCAGAGCTGCATCGATTTCCGATTGTAACAGGAAGATCAGTGAAGCCGTATCATCAAAGAACTGATTGGTGATCACGTATGTGCTGCCATCAGCAATCGTAAGCGCTCGATCAAGCTCCAGAGTCGTCGAGTCGGTGAGCGAGAGCACACGTGCAAAAGAAACTTCCTCTGTGTCCGAAGTTACTTTAAAGACCAGTCCTACTAAATCACTGCTGAAACCAGTTCCACCGGTGATCGTTGTGCCGGCTAAACTTCCAAGTGTTCCCGTATTGTTAATTATTGTTGAAGGTCCATCGTCACCCGCAGGATCTGTGCCACCATTTGTTAATTCAGGATTAATCGAAACAGAGACTTCAAAACTTTCGGAAACTGTAAATTTGTCGCGCTTAGCCTCTATAATTGATTTCGCGGTTGCCGGATCCAACAGCGCTAGTCCAGTGTTACCGGTGAAACCAATGCTACCATCAGTATTAGCTATTGCTAGAACATCGCCAGCATCCAGACCAGACTCTTCGAGTATAGCATCAAGCGCGTCCTGAATATCGGCAAGAAGCTCGTCTTCGCTTATGTTTCCTGCAGTCGAGATTGGATCGACCGTGACGCTAATTGAACGATTAGAAATATGTAAAGCAGACCGGGCGCCCAGCGCAGTGAGAATATCTGTACCGACAGTATTATCGATTGGTCTAACAACAACTGCAGTTGTGCGGGTAGCGCCACCGCCGATCAGAAGCGGTGAAGCGGTCAGATCACCAGCGCCATCGTTAGTAATAACCAGATCTTCTGCTCCGTAATTAATAACGACCAGATCTAAATCCGAATCCGCATCAATATCTTCCAATGCCACCGCACGGGTCGGCATTGTACGGGCAACATTCAGATCAATCGCAATATTGTTTTCAAGGGTAAATACAATATCATCTCCAGCGACAAACTTATAATTTTGCGATGCATCACGCCGCGTATTAATAGCGTTTTCGGCTTCAGCCGTATCGCCTAAAGCAATAGTAGCGTCATTTGAAACCAATTCAATCCGGTCATTACTAGCTATTTGAGCACGAATGGATCCACTGGGGATACCGACGAGCCCGAGCGCACTGTCCAGTGAGCTTTGAATGTCAGCAACCAGACCAGCCAAATCAGTATTATCGTCAGAAACATTTGTTGTTTCGTTGGCTTCGATCGTTACCGATAGCGTTGTGTCAACAAGCCCGGCAATCAATGCAACATCGATAGTAAAGCTAATGTCTCCACTGTCATCAAATATAAATGTATCAATGGTACGCCGATCATTGATTGCCGATTCGGCGATTGTAGTATCGCCCAGAACAATGGGGGAAGCACCATCTGCAACCAATCGTATTGGATCATTGTTTCCATCCCCTTGTGCAAGAATCCGACCACTTGGCAAACCAGCTGCCTCAAGTGCGCTATCGAGTGAATCCTGTATGTCCTCCAACAAATCACCTAAGGCAACATTACCATCAGTAACATTTGTTGTCGCATTTGCTTGAACTTCAACTGAAATCGTTGCTACTCGTCTTGCTTCAATCGCAGATTCCAACGCACTCTCATTAGAAAGAATGATTCCCGAGTTGGCAGCAGTCAAAGTAATCGAATTATACAAAAGAGGTGAAATAGCTGATGTATCCGTGCCCACAATCACATCCCCTGGAGAAAACCCGGATGCGATTAGCGCGTTATCGACTGCAACCTGCAAGTCAGAAAGCAATTCCTCGACGTCCTCATTAGTGGTAGTCACACCTGAATCGATCGTTCCAGTGACGTTTGTCGAAATTGTTGTCGCTGCGGCAAAACTGCCAGCATTATTCAAATGAAGGCGGTTAAATCCACTCTCGTTACCTACGATCAGATCGAGATCGCCATTATTATCTTCATTGATATCACCCAATGCAAGCGAACTAGTGGAATCCGCTACGGTACCGATATCCGATCCAGCAACAAATCCGCCAGATCCATTATTTAGATAGAGACGATTTACTTGCTCAAAATTACCAACGATAATATCAACATCATTATCACCATCTTCACCGACATCTCCTAAAGCGAGTGACGTTGTATTGCCGCCAGCATTGCCAAATGCTGTTCCGCCATCAAAAGTGGCAGCGCCTGTGCTGAGGAATATCTGGTTTTCAGCGCCAAAGTTGCCAACAACAATATCGAGGCCATTGGAACCATCGAGGTCGCCAACTGCTATAGCTCGCGTCGCATCAGTGACTGCAGAAAGTTTAGATTCATCACTGAAGCCTAACCATGTACTTTCAGGAGCTGCGCTATTGCCATTATTCAAATAATAAAGATTTTCCTCACCATCATTGCCAACAACAAGGTCGAGCTTGCTATCACCGTTCAAATCAGCAAGCGCCAGAGAAGTTGTTGCATCCGAAAGAGCAAACTCAGGACCCGCGACGAATTCACCGCTGCCATCACCAAGGAATATAAGATTTGGCAAGCCGTTGATGCCCAAAATGAAGTCTTCGTCGCCATCACTGTCAATATCACCAGCTACAATTGAAGTCGTAATGGCTGAAGCGCCAATTACTTCGCTCACAGCAACACTATTTGTATTAACAATAGCGCTGATATCACCAGAGATAGTAAGATCATCACCAAAATCCGGGCCTCTGAAATTCGCATCAAAGATAGCGCCACTGATCCCCTCATCAGTGAAAAGGAAACCAAACTTCGCCTTACTCAATTCAGCAACTCTTGCATTGTCTGCAGCGAGAAGGAATCCAAGATTTTCGCCTGATACAGCAATATCAGAACCGTTGCGCTCGAAACTGAATCGATCGGCGGTTAATTCGTTTTCAGAAACCGATAAAATACCATCTGTAATATCAACACGGAGATAAGTCGTCTGACCTGAAGCGGCTGATACCATTACAGGTCGCGCTACCCATATCTCGACACCTGCCGATACTGGTGAAGGGAGCGCTTTTACCAAAGTCAAAGTCGTTCGTTCTACACCATTGAGCGCAACAACTGAATTGAAAGAACTGCCGTCATCTAACTGCAAGGTTACAATGTCGCCCGCTTCAACACCAGTAGTATCTGCAATAGTTATTGTGGTAGCGCCCAATATTGCTGCTTCGGAAAGCTCGCCAGACCGGGTGCTAATTTCAAAGTCAACATCAGAAGTTGTTGTATTAAAGGCTAATGCTACCGTACCTGAAAGTGTAATCCCTTCCAAATCGGGACCATTGATCACAGCATTAATCGCGCTACCGGAGATGCCTGAACTATCAAACTGGAAGGCAAAATCAGCATCTTCAATCTTCAGGATTTGTGTTCCGGCGGCATCGAGAAGGAGCCCTAGCCCGTTACCGGAAACCTCTACAAAAGAACCGTCTTGCGTCAGTATCAACTGATCCGCTGTCAACTCGCTTCTGGCAACGCCAAGTTTCGCATTTGCCAATTCAACCTGAACAAATCCATCCCCTGTTGGCGCCGGAATCGAAACAGTAGCGTTACCATTTTCAAAAGTTCCTTCATTTGCGGTTGTATTGACCAGCACGCCTGCAGTGCCCTCCAGTGTAATCCCTTCCAGATCAGGTCCGCTGATGGTCGCATTGGAAACAAACCCAAGCACACCACCATCTTCAAAGCGGAATCCGAGATCGGCATCAGAAATGGCGAGAATTCGAGTCGTATCTGCCTGAACCAGCAAGCCGACATTCTCTCCTTCAAGAGATACCGTGGTCCCTACACGCTCAAACACCAAACGATCTGCAGTAAATTCGCTCCCTAACACAGTAATTTTGGCGGGTTCATTGTCCACGCGATCAACTCCTACACGAACGAAGAATGATCCGACTTCAGCGCCGGGAACTGTAATCGTCTCGTTGTCGACTACTACATCTGTCGCGGAAGTCATCGTATTGACATCAAGGCTAATGGAAGGAGCACTGATTGAGATATTATCGGTGATATTCTCCGCCAGAAGTTCTGCATCACGCACAGCCCCAACGATACCTTTATCGCTAACTCGGAAACCAAAATTTCCATTTTCCAGACCAATTACCCGTTCGCCATCGGCAGTCAGTACAAAAGAGAAACCACTTGCGCTAACTTCTACTAAATTATCTCTTTTGGTAAATCCGAATGAATTTGCCGAAATCGAATTGCCCAAAACATTGAGACTAGCAGGCGTATTTTCGTCGACTCCCACGACAGAAATGGTGACTGAATCAGCGGCCAAAGAGAATGAATCAGCGCCGATATCTATACTTTCTAAAGTTACGGTAGTATTGATCAGCGCACTGACTTTCCCGGTCAAAGTGACGTCACCACCCAAATCCGGCCCTAGCAGTGTGCCTTCGATAATAGCGCCATAAAAACCATTTTGAGTGAGCTTGAACGCAAAACTTGCATTGACCACACCGATAATGCGTTTTTCGTCGGCGCGTAAAATAAATCCTACATTTGCTCCGGCTACGGCAATCACTCCGGCTTTTTCTTCAAATGTGAAACGTTCAGCGCTGAGTTCCAGACCAGAGACTAGCAAACGAGCACCACTAACAATGATGCGTACAAAAGGTCCCGCCTCAAGATTGAAGGCAAACATTTCACCACCAACGGTAAGATCGAGGGCTTGAGCACTACCGGTTGTATTGAAAGCCAGTGAGAAATCTCCTGAAAGTTCAATGCCTGGTCCTGGATTGAGGCTGACCGAGGCGCTGGCTTCACCAACAACACCGCCCGCAGTAAATAGCAAGAGACCACTGCCTTCGGTAACGCTGAAAAGAACCCCTCCTGAATCGGAAAGCGTGAGAGATACCTCACTCATACCAACAGCAATATTGGATTCGAAAGCGCCATTCGGTGTTTCCTCCTGGAAAGTGAAGTTACCGGTCAAAGATTGTGTGGCTCCACCAACGGTAAGATCCAAGGCAAGATCTTTGACCTCAACTCTCAGGAATGGGCCTGCTTCGATCGATAGTTCAAGAGGTTCTCCGTCAACCGTAACTGTTTCATCAACGGCTTCACCCAAAGTATTGATTGTAAGCGATGCAGTTGCTGAAACTTCTGCAATATCCTGTGCGTTAATTGTTACGGATCCACTTGCCTGACCTGCCATACCCGTCTCACGGAGAATAAAGATGCCTTCGCCCGAAGTGAAATCGACGGTAGCGGATCCACCTGCTGCTGAAAGTGAAGCCGAAACTTCACTGAATGCCACTGTGATCTCACCACTTGCAAGCTGTTCAAAGACGAAATTTCCTGAAAGCGTCTGATCTTGAACTTCAAGTTGAGCACCATTTGCTTCCAGACGTACGTATGGTCCGGCTGGAACACTCAGAGCAAATTCATTGACTGATAGTGCTGTCGGAACGACATCAAACGGGGCAGCATCATTGCTGTTACTGTAGAGAAGTCCTGCGCCAATGCCACCGACGGTAAAGAGATCATCTCCAGTCACATCATCCAAGCCTTCAACAACCAGAGCGGTAGTTGTTGAGTTTGCAGCCGGTAAATTTCCATCACCAATCGCCTGAGGCAAAGACTCAAACAAACCCAATCCATCGTTAATGTGAATCTGGTCAGCTTGCCCGAAGTTTCCAGTGATGATGTCTAAACCAGCAGTGTTATCCACATCTGCGAGAGTAATTGCCTGCGTTGCATCGATTCGTGCCAACTTCAGGGTAAATGTTAAATTGGAGGATAATTCTGCAGTATTTGTTGCATCGCGCACATCATTGATATCAGCAGTATTCGATGGCGCCGAAACAGCCACCTCGTCTAAGATCCATGCGATATTACCAGATGACAGGATGACTTGGCCTCCCGGTCCAATCTCTACGAGAACATCATTGTTTTCCAGACCTCCAGCAATCAGTTCCCCATTAATTGCACTTTGCAAGTCATTAACAAGCAGGCCGATGTCAGTGCCATTACCACTCGTTTCCGAGGCATCGATAGATACTTCAACCGACGTCGCCAATGTCACAGAACTAAATAAACCATTTCCATCATTAGTATGTATACGATTAGGCTGACCAAGGTTTCCAACAACAATATCTAAGTCACCATCATTATCAATATCACCAAGTGCGATTGAAGTAGTGCTTTCAATATCATCAGAAATACTAGAGCCTGAGCCATAATTACCACTTCCATCATTGGTAAACACAAGGTTTGTAGAACCATCGTTTGCAACAGCGATGTCAAGATCACCATCACCATCAAAGTCTCCTAATGCAACTGCTGTACTCACACCCGCCGAATTACCAAAATCGAAACCATGAGTAAAGCTACCATCACCTTGATTAGAAAACACCCGGTTAGAAGCTTTGCGGTTTACTACAACAATGTCTGAGTCACCATCTCCATCAATATC
>CAZUYZ010000112.1:0-9402 GCA_964624365.1 uncultured Puniceicoccaceae bacterium | reverse complement strand
CTTTTGAACGAACGTACCCGCCTTCTTGCTGAACTTGGCACTCTTTCACAGATGCTACATGGTTCTTGGGTTGAGCGCTTTTCGGTATGTTCTCGAGCCAACTGTCGATGCCATCAGGGAGATCGACATGGCCCTCGCCACTACTTGGTTGTTCGTGAACAGGGACGACAACGACAAAAATATTTGCCAAACTCACAAGTGCGAGCCGCTAAAGCAGGACTGGATCAATACCATAAACTTTGCAAAATCGTTGATCGCATCACTATCATTAACTTGGCGCTGATGAAGGAGCATGCTTATGGAGATTGATTCACCTCCGGCAGAACTGAAGGCCTTAGAAGGCTTGGAAATTTTTAACCATGGACATCTTTCGGCAGCAGCGGAATTTTGTCGACGGCTTGGTTTAGTGGAAATGATCAATGTTGTGGTTCCCACTGAAATGCAGTTAAGCCCTGGACTTGTCGTTCAAGCCATGGTGCTTGAAACCCTCTCAGGCAGGTCGTCGCTGTATCGGCTCAACGATTTTCTAGTAACACAAGATATTGAATTGCTGCTGGGCGAAGAGGTTGCCTGCGAGGCATTTCTGGACAAGGCAGATCGCTGTTACGGATACCAGAAGAAAGGCCTATGGCGTTTCTGATTGCTATGGGACTGGATTCTAGCGTGTTTATTGATCCGCACTGCAAATATGCTCCAATGATACCAGAAAAACCAGGTTAAAGGGGTGATGAACGTGTGTCTTAACCAAGGTATGTTTGTTGCATTTATGCCAAATGTTGTCTCATCAGATTATGGACACTACCTTTTATAGATTACTTGAGAAGTCGCAACGAACATTTTTGCATAGCTGTTTGGGTGTCAAAATTGTACTTGTAATGTAGATCAGTAACGAGTACTACGCGATCTGAACGAAAACTTCCTGCAAAAAGTACTCCCTTTAAAAACTCATGGAATTTCCGATGCTAAGTTTTTAACGTTGCTTTATATTGTGCTTTATATTCTTTAAGTATAACAATTATTACAGGCAAAAGAAACCATCTAAGAAGGATGAAGACAATACCAACGCCGAGTCCTACTGCAGGCCCAATAGCCAAAATCATTAACTTATCAGGAGCAACAGGATTTCCCAGAACATAAGGCTCCTGAATGGTTAAGAATGAAAAATCGTCCAAAGTTTCTGCATTCGCTAATATGCGTTTATAGATCTGATCATATTTTTTCTCAAAGTGTGCTTGCCTACTTTTGAGCAATAGATATCTATTTGTCTTTTCTGAATTCAAAAGATTTTCATCCTTCAGTGTTTGAATTGTTTTTTCAATAGATTCCTCTTTATTCTTTAGTGCCTGATGACGAGCTACAAGGCGACCTAGTGCAAATTCCAATCTTTTTTCTAGGCTAAATTCAAGTGTTTCGATTTGTTTTTTCAACTCTATCATTTTTGGGTGTGTTTTTTGAAGAACATTGAGTTCCTGCTGATATTGATTTTTCAGCGATGCAAGCAGATGTTTCTGTTCTTCCCAGCTAGGAATGGTTTGTTCATTATTGCTATCCGAAGCTAGATCAGATAATGAAGTATTCATGGCTAAGATATTGGCCCGTTCCTGATTTTCTGGACTTAATATGAATTCACGGAGTTCAACGTCTTGGTTTATTTCAATGGTTTCGCTGATATTGATCAGATCAGAATCGACGACTTTTTCATTTTGGTATTCTAATATTAAGCGTTCTGTTTTTATAGCCTGTAGGCGACTCAACAATTCACTTATAGATGTACTTTTCAGTTGTTCACGTTCCTGACCGAGTAATATTTGATTTTCCAGTTCGAACTTTTCAATTTCACCTTTAATCTTATTGAGTTCCATTAAGACCCTTGTTTCTTCGCTGCGCAGGCCTGCAATTGCGTTTTCGTTGATCTCATTTCGTTCACGTTGCCTGTAAGCTCGATAGGAACCAAGAATACCTTGAAGGTAATCCAAAGCATATTCCGGATTTTTGGAATCTACAGATAGATTGATCATTCTGGTGCCACGCTGTGGTTTTACTGAAAAAGGAACACTTAAATCTTTGCCTTCCAATAAATTTTTCCATTTTACACTGAGTTTTGCGATTAGTTCTTTGTGAAGCATTTTTCCCGTCATGATTGTAATTTGCCTGTTGGATCCTTCAATTCTATCATATTCTGTTTCAGCACTTGGATCGTTGAGACGGTATACCTCTACCTTTGCAACTGCACGGTAAATATAGTCGGCGGATTTTGCGTAAAAATATGCAATAGCTGTGCAAATTCCAACGGTAAACACAAGAATAGGCCACTTGTGTATAACTAAAAGTATCAATTCAATCGGGTCGATTGAGCTTATGAATTTTTTTAGCTTCTCTGACGGTTTAGTCACAGATCTGTCGGTGGATGGATGAATTTCCAGCATTTCCATAAAAATAACTTATCTTCTAAGGATCGATTGCTTACAGATTGATTAATTTTTGAGGGACGATGATCATATCGCCTGAGTTGAGGGAAACATCATCTTTAAGATATCCTTTATTGATCACTCTATCAATGTTGACAATTTGAACACTTCTCTCTTCTTCCTGATAACGAATTAACTTAATCTTATTGCCTTGTGCAAACTGAGTCATTCCCCCGGATTTAAAAATTGCACGCATAAGTGTAGCTTCTTCACCGGGAGCAAATAAACGGATTCCAGGTGATCTGACCTGACCTACAACAATAACCTCTCTGGGAGCATTTGTGAGTAGCTGACTTTCGTTATCCTGATTAAGTCCTGGTATATACAATTCATCACCTGCATAAAGATAAACCACACCCTCTTTTGTAGAGGTTAGGTTTTTTTGTGATAAACGGCCAAGTACTTTTTCAATATCTATGCTTTTTTTTGTTTGGCCACCGGCTTCATCCGCTCTCAAAACATAAGATCCTTTGGGATTCGACCACGCCGTCAGTCCTTTGACGGTAGCAAGTGCTTGTTGGATTGAGATTCGACCAGAATTCGGAAGTTTTATTGCCCCTGGCTGCTGAACCGCACCATATACATATATATTTGAATCAGCTTGTTTGGCTATGCTGACACTTAATGTTACTTCATTGTAAAATTGCTCCAATAAGATTTTTTCCAGGTGAGCCCTAAATTCGTTGGTAGTAAAGTTTACTACATTTACTTCTCCCACGTAATTCATAGTAATATTACCTGAATCATCAACCGAACCGCGGAATTGGAATTCGTCATCTTCTTTGAGAAGGACTTGCAACTCATCTCCTATCTCGATTACAGTATTTGAGTTAGTTCGTTCCGGAGCAGCAGGAGAAACCTGCGTAAGATTAAGCAACAAGACCAAATAAAGAAGTATAGTTGTTGCTTTATCATCTAACATGGTATGAGAAGGCTTTCAAAACAAGAGTTAGCAAATAACTTTGATGGTGAACATACATAAACGGAAATACAGATAATGAAAAACTAATATCTGCCGAAAAACATTAGAAATTCAATTGAAAATTTACTTCAATCCGATGTTGGTCATAGTTAAATTCAGCAAACTCGGAGCCGGAAAACTGTGAATAATTGTAGAGCGTAGAAACAGTTGTTCGTGTATTTAGTTGAAATTGAAAAGGGAGATCAACTGTGATCGTTTGCCTGGAATATTGATTGCCGCTATCCGATTCCTTGATTTGACTAAGCTGGTAAGACAAGCTGAATCTTGAACGCTCGGCAAGAAGATAACTGAATCGATAGGTAAAACTAGTCTCTTCTTGAGAATTAGCGGGGATTGTTTGAGTTGGGTCTTGAGGATTTGAAATAGTTGCCAGAGAAGACCTCTTCTCGCTATTTAAGCGCAAGTTATGAGTTAAAAAGTTGCCCATAGAAAAGCTGATCGAACCTTCAACATTTAAAAAAGTAGATTTATTTTCCCGAGTGTCAGGACTATTGGTATTATCGAATTCCAATTGGTTAACCAACATAGAAACAGAAGCATTTAAGCCAGCTTCGCTAATATAGGTGATTCTTGGGCCCGATTGATATTGCCGTGAATCATTACGAAATTCTTCGGTGTATATAGTGCTGGAAAAGTTTCCCAGCAAGCTAAGTGTCAACGAATCATTAAGTTGTGTTCCGAGTTCGGTAAAAAAACGATGCGTTTGATTATCAATTGAGCTATCGGCTCCCATATTGTCGGTTCCGTTGTTTGTAGTTATCTCTCTGGCAAACGTGTTACGTAAACTATAACCGCAACTAGCTCGAGTCTGGGGAGTAAGACGTTGTGCATACCGCAATGAACTGATGCTGTTGAAACGTCTGAAGGGCTGATCTTGTCTTCGCGCATTGTTTTGCCCATCGTTTGTTTGTATAGATACTGAAGCAATGTTTGCGGAAAAAGAGTTGGAAAACGTAATGATCGCATCATTGCTCAAACTAAAATCTACACCAAAGCGGGATGTAGCATTTTCGTTAACACCCCCGATGGTTAGACCGTTTCTACCTTCACCCTCCGAAAAGTATTGATATCCTATATTGGTTCCAGTTGATAGGGTCAGATAGGGGCTCAATGGCCAGTAAGCCTGTATGGACATGTTTGGACTTATTCCAAAAGCGTCTTCTTCGTTACCATTATTGCGGTTAAAATTACTGTCCCAGAAAAAACGTGTCCCGGCGCCAAAATTAAATTGTAGCGTGCCAATGCGTAAGTTGTAGTCTATTTCAGTTGGGCTAGGGGTATCGCTTAAAGTAATAACTCCGTAGGTTTTTGGCGTGCACAGCGTTAAACTTAAACAACAGAGGCAAAGAAATCGTATTAAGCGGAGCAATTTTTGGATGGTATTATAGAAGCCTCAAACTCTAGTTAGTTGCAGGATTAGAGTCTAATATATGGCTAAGGTTGGTCTTTAAATCAGTTTTTTGTGGTTGGAAGCCCAGTTTTTCGCGAGCACAGGCAATATCAGCTAGAGAATGCTGGATATCACCCGGGCGCTCGGGCTCAAACTGTGGTTGAGCAAATGTAGCGGAGATCCCGCGCAAAGCTTCAACAACATCCAGTAGACTGGTAGCAATTCCGATACCGATGTTACACCTCATAAACGGTATATTTATCGGAATGGTCATTGCCTTTAAGTTTGCCTGCACAACATCTTCGACGTAAACAAAGTCACGTGTCTGTTTGCCATCACCAAATATTTTAGGAGTCACTTGATTTTTGGCACAGTCCAAAAATTTTGAGATGACCCCTGAGTACATCGAACTGGGATCTTGGCGGGGACCGTACACATTAAAGTAGCGCAACGCTACACATTCGATTCCAAATTGTTTTGCATACGCTTGCAGTAGATGTTCACTCGCAATTTTTGCGGCACCGTAGGGGCTTAATGGCTCGGGAAGCATCGTTTCGTTTTTAGGAAGTTCAGGATTGTTCCCGTAAATCGCCGCAGAGGATGCAAAAACGACTCGTTTGCAGTCTTGGATTCTTGCGGCTTCCAACACATTCGTTGTCCCAGTGATATTAATATCGTGATTGTCCTGAGGACGTTCTATCGAGTCGACAACCGAAACCAGCGCCGCTTCATGGAAAATGCCGTCACAGTCTTTTGCAGCGGTCATACAGGATTCCAGATCGCGAACATCACCTTCCGTAAACTCAATTTTTTCAGAAACTTTTTTTAAATTTTTGTAGTTTCCCGTAGAGAGATTATCCAAAACGTACACTTTATCCCCATTCTGAACGAGTGATTCAACAATATGCGAACCAATAAAACCAGCACCACCAGTAACAAGATATTTCATATATGCTGCTGCATGTGATAGATAAAACAGATGTTTGTAAAGATAAGTTTTATCATATCCACCCATATCCCAAGGTAACTTTATTTATATTTTTAAATTAGGCTGCCAAGCGGCAGACTTTTTCTGCGTTATCCAGGGCACGACCTTTGCCATCCATGCTGACGGCTATATCGCGGCTTTTCAGCACTTCCGTGAACTCATTGCTAGTGAATTGAGCACCCTGGTCGGTATTGAATGTCTGCGGTTGTACGCCCCGGCTCATCGCACGATCAAGGGCAACCACACAAAAGTGACAATCCATTGAATTCGATAATTCCCAGGAGAGTACATAACGGCGGAACCAGTCCATTACTGCAATCGGTATGTAGGTGATGTCGGCACTCCAGACCTGATTGGGGTAGGTTGCAAAGCATACCGATCAAGGCCATGAGCACACTGCGGTCACCGATTGCATCCTTGCGACGTGGCTGAAAATTCTCCAGTATTTGCTTCAGAGCCTCTTTAGAAATCATCTGTCCGCAGGTGTAATTGCCGCTGGCGCTGTTTAGTTCTTCCTTGCTTTTTTGAGTTTGAATTGTTTCATAATGTTGTTCGTTTGTTGGGTGTTTATGGTTTTATTAACCGCTAAATACCAACAGGTAACAGCATTATTTTGAAACTATTTTAATTTATCTCACGGATTCAGGTTTATACCTATTTCTACTCGAATTTAAGTATAAATAGGTATAAATTATGAAAGAAGTCTTGAATTCATTTACACTTGGCGCTGGTACACCACCACCTAAACTCGCAGGTTGAAAAGATATTATTCGGCGAGCTGAAGTGTTACTCAATCGCACACGGAATGGCCGCGCTGCAAAAAGCCTTCTACTCAACGGATTACGGGGTGTCGGCAAGACGGTACAACTCAACGAAACTAATCACCGGCTCTCGGAGCGACAGGTGCTCGATTATCTCATCTATCTGCGCGATGAACAGAAACTCGCTGCCGCTACAGTCAATCAGGCTCTGGTGTCCATACGCATCCTTTACCGTGATGTGCTCGGGCGGGACTGGAATATCTGGAAAGACTTCCACCTGCAAAGACGCGAGCCATTGCCAACCGTACTGACTCGAAAGGAACTTCTTTCGCGTCCGCTTCAGCCGGTTAACAAATAGTGAAAAACAGTTTCTGCGTGCAATTGCCAAATTGGGACCTGGTCCGCAAAAAATGGGCGATGTTGCAGACATTATGAATGTTCAAGATTGCCAGTTTGAGTCCACGCCGCGCCCAATTGATTCACAAAAGAATGATTTACAGCCCTCAATATGATGAAGTCGCTTTTACAGTGTCACTTTTCGACGGGTTTATGCGCCGTGCCATGCCTGAGTTTCAAAAGAAATAGAGCGCTGTCTGGTCATTTAAAACTCGCCATAATCCTCGATCCCTAATGTTACTCGATAACTAAATGAATTACACAAAATCAACCCAACCTCTGTTTTTTCCAACCAGTAGCTTCATCAAAGTATTGGCAGTCTGTGCCCTTCTTATGATTGGCTCTATCTTCTCTGACCTTCAGGGTGAGGTTGATCGTGGTATTTTCGTATGGGATTCAGCGCCGCTCCTAGGTTCTAATTCCGCAGCAAAAAAAGCCCGTAAGGCTGTTTTTGAATTCTGTGCCCAACCGCACGGGCGGACAGATCGCCCCATTCGGACTCTGTACCTATGCGCCTACATTGATCGAGACGACCGCTCTTTGGAAAAGCAGGCTAGAGAGTTTGCTCAATTTTTGCGTGAGGCCCACCGCTCAGGTTTGAAAGTGGAATACCTTTCTGCGATTGGACCTCTGGCTAATGAAAAAGAAAAAGAGGTCACGCTTTTGGAGCTCGATATGATTCTAGAATACAATAAATCGCGCCCACCCGAAGAGCGGTGGGATGGAATCCACTACGACATTGAACCTCATACTACGCCAGAATGGAAGAATGATTCGTCCTCTATATGGGCTCGTAACCGAAGTTTTTTTCAGGAAGCACGATTACGTGTTGACCAGTATCTGCAAGAAGATCCTTCCGACTTTAAGCTTGGGCTCGACATACCCACGTTTCATACCCGCAAACGTCTGCAAGACATCTTTGAATCTATGGATTATGCCGGATTGATGAACTATCATGATCGGCCGCAAGTCATGATTAAAATGGCTCGTCCTACTTTGGAAGCTGCCGAATCCATGGGAAAAAAAGTGAAAATCTATACGGAATGCATGTCTCCAACTGAAGCCTGGGGTGTAGGTAAGTCCAACACATTTGCCGAAGAAGGTCACGAATACCTGGAACATGCTCTGGATCAGTTTCTTTTGGAGTTTCGCGACCACCCTGCGTTTGGTGGCTTCGGTTATCATCAGTTGCAGACCTATCGCAATCTCCCGGCTAAGGGCTATCCGATACGCAGTCAGAATTCCTTTGACGGGGTTATTAATCGTTTCAATCATAGCGAAAATGATTTGGAAGGTACAGTTGAGACCCCTTTCAGCCCGCCGTCCTCGATCACCTCCAGCCTTGCTTCGGCGAGAGATGCAGAGCCTAATAATCGTTGTCTTCGCATTGATTACATAAAAAAGCCAAATAGTTTCTGTGGATGGGTAACTGTCTTGGTCGTCGGTGATCAATTGGTTGATATTTCTAAGTACTCACACATCCGTTTCAAGGTTCGTGGTAAACGTGGTGGCGAGTTGTTTACCATCGGACTTGCAGATCAACGCTGGTACGAACTACAAGATTTTGTGCAATCTCCTCAAATCGATAACTACCTACCCAACGGTGTCACTACTCAATGGCAAGAGGTCAAAGTGCCTTTGTCTTACTTCTCCACTTTGAAATTGAAGAAAATCGCAATGATTGGAGTCCATTTTAATTGTCGTCCGGCAATGAAGGGAACTGTATACATCGATGATCTCAGATTTGAGTAACCGAGTTCCATCTGCTAGTTGGTGGCTAGATTTTTATTCTTTGTTGCTATGATCCCTCAGAGATGACTTGGTGGGACAACAACAGACAACAAAATGGCGACCACATTCAAACAACTCGGTATTCCGGATGATTTAAACTAAGGGCGCTGAATCGCTCAATATTCTGGGACCAACTTCTGTCCAGGAGCAAGCAATTCCTTTTCTAATTCTACTTCCATGAGAAGGGGTTTATTTTCTTCAAAATGTTCTTCCAAATCAGGAAAAAGTGTACATTGAATTTTGGTGATTAAGTTTTTAATCGTGTGCATGTTCCCCACGTTAGGAATTTTTGCCTGCGTGGGGAGCATAAAAAACAATAATTGAGGATTAATGTAATTACCTCACTGGTTATTTTTTAAGACATCTGATTTTTTAACAACATTGTAGTAGCGGCACGGCAGGTTGGCTCAATCGGTTACACGTTCATTTGGATTTGCGATGTCCATGCTTCTGAACAACAGACCGGCAGCGGTTGCAGCGGCAGTTTGGGTAATAACATAAATGGCAAAAGCACTCCATGGTATGAAACCGTTGATACATAAAGCAAAGGTCACTGCGGGATTAAATGCCGCAAAGGAGATCGGACCAACGGCGTAAGCGCCTGCGGCAACGATAAATCCAATTGC
>CAZUYZ010000111.1:0-16702 GCA_964624365.1 uncultured Puniceicoccaceae bacterium | reverse complement strand
GTACCGCCGGGTAGCTAAGCACGGAACCGATAAGCGCTGAAAGCATCTAAGCGCCAAGCGATTCCCAAGATAAGATCTCCCTTGAGGGACCAGGAAGACTACCTGGTAGATAGGCCGCATGTGTAAGTGCAGTAATGCATTCAGCAAAGCGGTACTAATTTCCCGACAGAGTTTGCCTTTTTACAGGCTTCTTACGTTAAAAAAACAAGTACTTCCTGCACAGTAGTAGTTAACGACTGCTTGCTAGACGATGAATTGACACTTTTTCCGCTAACTCCGGATGTGTAAGCGATAACCGCACATCCGGCTCAGGAATCAACCCTCTGGTGAGTATAGGCGCAGGGAAACACACGTATCCATCCCGAACACGCTCGTTAAGCCTGCAGACCGCCAATGGTAGTGCCCCCACGCTGGGGTGTGAGAGTAGGTTATCGCCAGTCTTACGGCCCGCAGCTTGTAACCAAGCTGCGGGCCGCTTTGCGGTTGGGGGGGATGATGGTGAGGTACTCAGAGCGCAATAAAAAGTTGTCATCAAAAGAAAGTCTTGCTTTTCGGCGAACAGGTCCGCGATGAGATCGTTTATCCCGTGCCTGGCCGGAAAGTATTTGTTTACTTATTCCTAAAAGACCTCGCTCCTACTTTCGCAATGATCGTAAACTGTTCGGCCAGATCTGTCTAGCCGCCCGGGATATAGTCTGAAAAGTTTTCTACGCTAGCAACTCTGTTTGCCGGATGGTCAGGTCGGAATGATTCTAGTCATTCATACTTTTGATGAGTATCTGAGCTTGCATCCCCATTTACACATACTGTGTGCGGATGGATTGTTTCATGTAAGTGGTCTGTTTCATTGCATGCAACCAGTAAACCCGGAACAGTTGGAGTTACTGTTTCGTGATGCAGTCCTGGAATTTTTCATCAAAGAAGGCAAAATCGATCAAGCCACAGCCGATTATATCTGCAGTTGGCGGCACAGTGGATTCAGTATCGATAATGGCACAGTCATTGCCAAAAACGATACTGTCGGAATAGAACGGGTTGCGTAGTATATTCCGCGCAGTCCCTTTTCGCTGACCAAAATGACTTACAACGAAAAGACGAACTCCGTCATTTATCGCAGCAAGCGAGACTATCACAGCAAATGTAACTTTAAGGTATTTTCAGCTGAGGACTTTATCGCAGCGATCACCCAGCATATCCCTGGGCATGGCTTCCGGAATGTGCGTTATTACCGTTGGTACTCAAACAAGACTCGCGGGCAACACCGTAAACAAAGGCTTGTCGTTGAAGCCTAAGAGCAAAAATCCAAGTCATCGATGTGAGTGACTTCCAGCCGAAAAAATACGCATCGAAAAAACAAGTGAACTTCCGAAGCTGGATTGAGCAAATTATTAATCAATTATTAGTTGGCCTCTAGTTGATTTACCTCAACTGCCACTGCGCAAATTGGTATTCTGTGTAGTCGGGCAGGCCGATTTGAATTGCAAGATTTAGGAAATCCTTTGCTTTTTCGATACGATGATGAACGGATGCGTACTGTGCCAGCCAGTAAGCGATTTCGCAAAGTTGCTGTCGCGCAGTTTCCGGATCTTCGGCGCGCCCGGCTCTATCCAGCACAGCTTTTTGATCCAACGTACCGCGAATATATTCAAGATAGTTGGCCAAAAATGGACTTACTTCGCTTGCTTCAACACGTTTTTGTAACATCTCAAGCGCTCGATTTGAATTTACCCGGGCATTTAATATATACTCCAAGTAAAATGCGGATTCATTGGCCTGTTCGGGAACCAATTTGAAATAGGCATATAGAGCTGTCTGCGATTCCTGGTAGCTTTCCGTGTTATAAGCCAAGAGTGCACGTAATAGATTGAGTCCCGGATCCGTAGGGAGCTTTTTTGCGCTGGCACAAATGGATCGATGGGCCTCATCAATCTTTCCGATCTGAAGATAAATAAGCCCAAGACTGTAGGTGAGCGCTGGGTTTCCCGGATCCAGATCAAGGGCGTTTCTTAAGTCTACTGTGGCGCCTGAAAGGTCTCCCAGTTTGCGCAGTAGTAGGCTTCTGAGGGCAAGAGTATCTGATTGCTGTGGTTGAATGTTGAGTGATTGGTTGAATGCGCTTAAGGCGAGCGCCGTAGAGTTATTTGCCAGATGTGCCCGTCCAAGAAGGTTCCATGCTTGAATTGAGTCAGTTATTTGATTCAGCGTTACGGCTTCAAGGTATGTGATGGCACGTTGTGGTTGCTGATCTCGCAGCAGGGTACGACTTGCCAGAATCATTTCCTCGGCAGTCTCGGGATTAAATTCATTGTCGAGCGACTGCATGATTTTTGAATCGCCTTCTTCGATACGATTTATTTCTAGCAAACACACGCCCAAATAGAATTCCAACGATGAGCGTAGCTTGCTTTTGCCATCCGGTAGAAGACGAAGGGCAGATTCAAAGGCTTTGCGAGCAGTGCCCACACGTTCATTTGCCAGTGCGATACGTCCTTCCAGATAGAGCGCAATATCCTGTAGTCCTGAACGTGCCGGAATAAGAGGCAGAATATCTTCAAGTAGTTCCCACTTTTTGGTACTTGCGTATAGTGAGGCCAAGGTGACCAGGGCTTCCAATTCCTCAGGTCGTTGATTGGCGATTTTTTGAAGCGTATGAATCGCTTCGTCCACTCGTCCGGATTGAGTGAGAATACGGGCGCGGAACAGATTCAATTGTGAACGTTGCTGAAAATTTGTAGTATCCGGGTTTTGATCCAAAAGTTTCAAGGCTTGATCGATTGCTTCCAGAGCGGTTTTGAAGTCATTTTGAGCCAAAGCCTGCTGAGCTTTCCGAAGGTAAGCTTCCCCGGCAAGCGCCAGATTTCCCTGTGCTGCTTCAGGGTTGTTAAGATAACTTTGACTAAAGGTTTTCGCAGCTTCGTCGAGATCATCCTCAGCCATCAGAAAAAGTCCTAGTACCTTACTCGCGACGCGATGGTTCTTGCTTTGTTCAGGAGTGGATCGAATGACTTCTCTTGCGACACGAATCGCTTCTTCCCGGCAATCCAAATTACCCAGCACAAGCGTCTTAAGGATTTGATGCTCTGGATTTTCAGGTTCAATTGCAATAGCACGTTCTGCAGATTCCAGGGCTAGCTCCGGCTGATTTTGATCCATCAGGATACGGGCATTGAGCGTGAGCGCCGGCGTGTGGTTTGGATTTAGCTTCAGAATCTGACTAACTCCTCGGGCGGCGCCTTCCAGATCGCCGATTAGATAATTGCCCTGAGCAATACCATAGTAAAAATCAATGCGCGTAGCCTTAGGATCCGCCTGAAGAGTTAATGAAAACGTGGGTAGTAAAAAAAGCAGAGTGAGAACAAATTTGCGAAGGAGGTATGCTTTTTCTTCTTTGGACTTAGTCATCAAAGTGCTCTAATAATTTATGCGCCAAAGCGCGACAATTTGTTTTGATAGCCAGTTCTGTCGCGCAACAATCTTGTCACTGTTCCATGTGTTGTAATCTTCTGCTACTTTACGTGTATGCGCAAAAATAGATTTTGCATACGATTTCTTTTTTATCTGGTAGGAAGAGTTGCCAACGTCTCGGTTCTGCGATGTTTCCATCAGTGTTATATTTCCCAAGCGGTGAATGAAATCATGTTCAGTTTTTTCGTTGTAGTTCGGCCATTCTTCTTGTACAGGATTTTCGGGAAGTATGTGCTCTAAATTGTATTGGTCGCTTTCTTCGTTCAGTTTCTTTCCTGATAAATGACTTTCTATTAAGAAAAGTACTTTCCGAACAATACGGCGATTTCGACTATTTGTGGTGACTAATATCTTCTTTTCCAAAGCTGCCTGAAAAATAGAATCATCCGGATAGAGTGTTCTTAAACTTTCTTTCAATGCTTGTGGTGCTTGTAATAAGTCTTCCGAAAGCTTGATGGCGATTTGATTGTAAAGGCGTTCCTGTTCATTAGTTTGAAAGTTACAAATTACATTGTAACGAAAAGACAGTATATCGAGATAACGCAGAACTTTAGCAAAAATAGCTCTATCATTTTCTCCCCAAATTCGAAAGGCTGCAAGCACAAGTGGGTAGTGTTGACAGATATTGTATAGACGCAAGTTTGCCAAGTGGGAACGCTCTTCCGGACTCCACAAAGGATCGTTGGGTTCGCGAATTGCCGAATAGGCATAGGCGCAATTTTCCAGTTCTCGAATTAACTCAAATGCAGTTTTTCGTTCTTTTACATGTGATCGGATGACTTTGAACAGCTCTGTCTTGCGAACTAATCGGTTACGGCTGTTCCAATAAACGCGAAGAAATTCCGGAAAGTTTTCGTTTCCTAAAAGACTCACAATTCTTTCCCATCGATCTTCGAGGCTTTTAATTTCAGTTTCGTGAGCGCCATCTTTGTGAACAATCGAAAACAGGTAATTTTTTAGTAGGTCAGTAGCAGACAAACGTACGCCTCGTGCATTAAGAGTTTCAAAGACTTTGAAGGCATTCAGTTCATCCGAAACTGTTATCACAGTGAAGAAAAGACGATCCACCAGATTGTCTAAAAAGCGGGCAAGATTCTCACCGTTTTTGTTAGCTTTTTGTTTGATTCGTTCGAAAAACCAGTGGAATGCTTTGCGTAGTGAGTGTTCAGAGGTGTTTAGGCCACGTTGTGGGAGCTTTACCAGCGGAACAAGATAGTCCTGATAAAACCTATCATTATGCCTGTTCAAATGTAGCTTTGATTGAGGGACCAGCGTTACAGGATCAAGATAACCTATATAACCGCTACGAAACTGTTCCATTCTTCGCCGGTTTTCATCCGGAGTCTCTCCAGAATCGCTCATTTCTTTAAAAGTGGCCAATGCAGCAAGAATGATAATACTGAGTGTTGTTATACGTTGTTGCCCATCGATAATTTTAAAGCTTTTCTGGTTGTTGCTCTGAAGGACGAGGTAGCCCATGTAGTGTGCTTCTTCTCCGTCAGGTTCGTACATTGCTTCAATATCTATCCAAAGGTCTTCCCACTCATCTGCCGTCCAGGAGTAATCCCTCTGGAAGACGGGCACTGTGTAATTCAAGCCGTTGCCCAGAAGCTGCCGAAAAGTCTGATTGTTCGTATTGAAATTTATGGCAGACATGGTGCGAGAATGGTACAAAAATAAAGTCTCAGTATTATAAACTACGTAAGAGGAGACACTATAAAAAATTCCCTTATCCCTATTTGCCAGTAAATTCGCTGCGCGTAGCGCGACCTCTCTCAGCAATGTTTTTGAAGGTGAGTACGCGAATCGGGGTTAAGCAGAGAATTTTCAGATCGAGTCGCCAGTTGTGGTTCTCGATGTACCAAAGATCGAGTTCGAATTGCCTTTCCCAGCTTATATTGTTGCGACCGTTTATCTGAGCCCATCCGGTGATGCCAGGTTGTACTGAGTGCCGTTTTTTTTGTTCCTGTGAATAGCGGGGGAGATAACAAGCGGGCAGGGGGCGTGGCCCAACCAAACTCATCTCCCCTCGCAGTACGTTTAGTAGCTCCGGTAGTTCGTCGAAACTAGTGAGTCTCAGCAGCTTTCCCCACCGCGTTAGGCGCTCTGTGTCGCTGCCAGGCCCGACACGCATGGTACGGAACTTTAAAATAAAAAAGGGGGTTTCATTTAGTCCTACCCTTTTCTGAAGGAAAAATAGCGGGCGTCCGCTGATGAAGAGTTGAAACAGACAAAGTAGCCCTATTAAGGGGCTGGTTAGAATCAGAATGCTAGTCGCAGCAATGATATCAAACGTGCGGCTCATTTAAGCTAAGAAAAGAAGTTAGAAGCTGAGAGTTAGTTTGACTCATGGATTAAAGTTTAATCAAAAGAACAGATTTCTCGGATCAAATTTAGAACGCACTTTCTGATCTTTTAGGGTGCCAGTCAGTTTGAATGAGAGTAGGTTAGGCAGCGGTGAGGCAATTATGCGACCAACTGCGTTGATCTTCGAATCCGGGTTGCCGGAATTTGCAAACAGGCTTACTTTTACATCCATATCGAGCGCCAGGTCCAGCAGTTGAAGCGTGCCATCGGCCCAGATTCGAGTGCGTGGTCCGTTTATTTCAAAGGTGTCGATAACCAACTGTTTTTGATCTATGGTGAAAGCGGTATTCATGTAATCAAGATTGAACGATGTAAAGCTAAAGAGTGTATTTTTGAGTAGTCTGGACAGAGGCCCCAACAGCTGAATAGAGCCGAGCGCTTCATTGCGCACTTTCATATCTCCAAATCCCTTATATCCATAAATGTCAGTTAAAGGACCCTTTGCGTGGAGGTTCAGGTCAACCAGACCTGAAGATCGTGCGGCATACTCGCGCTTCTCAGTCTCGGATTTTTCAGCCTGTTCATCATTCTCTGAGCCGGGAAGGTTTTCAACAGCTTTAGCTTGGTTTGCATTTCTGAGCTTCAGTTCAAAGAGCATCTGTGCGGTGGAATCTTTAACCGGAAGAATATCAATAATTGCATTTCCATCGCCGTCTGCATAACCAAATTCAACGTTGCGTAGATATATATTTTCACCCTGTCCAAAGAGATCGATACTTAGATAATCGAGCGGAATGTCTTTGAACTCGAGAGGAGCATCCACTTTCGCCTGAAGATTGATTGAATTTTTTCCTGCGTAATTCTCGAAATTTTTGTTAAAAAATACACCGTCTACTTGAATATACGGAAATTCAGTCAGTTCAAAGTTTTTTACTATAGTGGCTATCGGGTCGCCGAGTGACTTCGAGGCAACTTCTATCGGCAGCGATGCATCAAATTGATAACGTACCGAAATAAGTCCTTTCTGAGGTTTGCGGGCATTTGTAAATCCAAGTTTTCCGATTGCTCGACCTTCGCCGACTTTTGCTCTGATATTATCGATTTCGACATAATTGCGACGTCCACGAACGTTTAGTTCACAGGCATCAAAAAAAGCATTTTTGTAGCGAAAGTTATCTACTTTTGAGTAACCAAAGAGAGAAATTTTCGGGTTTTTCTCCATAGTTCCGTAAATAGCAAAGTCGCCATACCCTGGAGTTTCCGGTTCAAAATGCAGGTTTTTAAAAATCATGCTCCACCACTTTGGCAACAGGGAGCCATATTGCTTGGGAAGCGCCGATCCGAGCAGGAATATCTGGAAATCTTTAGTTTTGCCATTCAGCAGAACATGAGCATCAACCCATTGCTTACCTCGATCAATATAGATATCTTCGAAGCTGAGAATACCATTCCGGTAATTGCCTTTGCCGCTGATGCTATCAAAACGGATTTTATTGGCAGTGAGATCCTTAACATTTACGTAAAAACCAACGTTCCGGACGTCGAAATCCTTGTCGAAGAGAACTGAAATATCATAAAAAGGTTTTGAGTTAAATTCTAGTTCTGGCAGTTTTTCGACTAGCGAGCCTGGCAGCAGATTAGAAATGTCGATACTTCCACTGGCTCTTATCTTGCCACTCCTGTCTTGGCTGTTGAACGATCCTGAATATTGAGCGCTGCCCTGCAGACCACAGGTTGTGCCGGAGAACTGAAGTATCGGAAATGCCGAAGGTTCTACGTCTATTCGAGGCGCGTTAAGCTCAATATCATCAACCGTTAATCGATGAGTGCTAATCTCAAACTTTGGTAAAATACCCTGAAAAATTTCAGGCCATCGGTCTGCCTTCACTTGAGCAGTAATTGCCTCTGCAAAGACATTAAGGGCAGCAAATTTTATTTCCCTTGCGTGGAGCAATAGAGGCGACTTAGTCGATAAGTCTCCTTCATGAAGGAAAAAGTCCGTGCTTAAACTGAAGTAATTCCCGATTACTTGAGGATGTTTTAATTGTTCACACGAAAGAATTAAAAAGACCTTAGTTGAATCGTCTGCTTGAACCGATAGATCAAATTGCAGAGTCGGTTTTACAAAAGATGAAAAGTTGCCTTTTTGCTTCAACGCTGAGGCCACAAGTTCATAGAACTGATTGATGGAAGTTTTTTCTGTCTTCTTTTGGGCCTTCAATGGCCACTCAATAGAACCTCTCAGATAAATATCTTCGTGTTTTGCGACAAATGAGTCGATTTGGATTTTTTGTGCGGCTTGACTTAGGTGAAAGGTGACATTCTCAAGTATTCTAGTCTGTTTGCCATCAGGGGCGTGTACAGCTGGCATTACAAAAGCGCCGTTTGTCAGCACAAGTTCGTTTAAATTAAACAAGCTGGCTCCAACAAGCTGAAGACCCCATTGGATTTCCACGCTGTTAGCCGTCAATATCGGGTTTCCGGTCTTGTTGTCATAGATCTTCAGCTCAATCAGCTCAATTTCCTGCCCCGGTTTAAATCGAAATCCGTTTGCTTGCAGGTAGAATCCATCAAAATGTTTTTCGGACAATTTCTCATTAGTCCATTTCGTTGGCAGCGGAACATATCCGTATGTAATCAAACAACCAAGAACCAATGACTGTGCTAAAAAAAATAGTAAAAGCGCAGAATCGAGACCGACGATGAAAAGCTTCATCGACTTCGTTTCGTGTTTTTTCCACATATTAACCCGTGCAAAAGTATTGGGGATTTATTCTTTGAAGAATACCCTGCAGCTTGTTGCGGGGTTTAAACTGACTTGACGATGTCAGTTCCCGCCCGCCGTTAGGCGGAGTGGGACAAAAGCCCGTAGATAACCCGTAGCTTGCTGCGGAGAGTAGGGCTTTTGAGGGCATAGTTTTCATTTTTTCACTGGATTAATAAACGCATTGCGCTGAAGCTGCGCGTTACAAGAAAAATTGAAAATGCGAAATTATAAGTGTTATGATGTACTGGGTTTAACTGGATGGCTCATAATTCCAATTTCTCGACTAGATCTAGCACGGACATGACCTGAGTCAAACCTGTTTCGACTGTCTTTGCGTGGATTAAATAGAGCTTATCCCAGAGACGCGATTCCTTATGGTTGCTAGGCTTGTAGCTTAAAAAAGTGGGCGAAAGGAAGCAAAAAAACCTCGATCCGCCCGAAAAAAGGGTTCTATAATTTAAAGTGTGAAAGAAAACCACAAAACACCTTTAGACAATTTAGTATTCATCTAGAACTGGCTTCGTCCAGCTTTAACTCCGTTTTTACACAACCGTGACCACAAGTGTCTGGTTGATGATCTTCAAGCGCTTGATCAGAACCTCAGAGTCTGCGCTCTGGAAACCAAAGCCATCGAGTTTGCTTTGAAGGGTTTGCCTGAAGGGGCTTCTGCAAAGCAACACAATCGGCGTGCTGAGTTTGCCGTTTATGCCCTGCGAGTGGAGTTATTGCGCCAGATGCTTGGCGCACAAAGCTTTGAAGCTTTTTCGGTAACCTTGGCCAGCAGCGACCTGTTAACTGACTTTTGTGGCTGCCGTAGTATTGCAGGTATCCGCTGGACATCGAAGAGTTCTCTGCACCGCGCTTCAACTTTGTTTAGCGATGAGCAACTGCGCACATTGAATACTTTGCTTGAGTCTTCTATACTTAGTAGCCAATAGCTCTTAGTACTCAGCATTTACTCTATACGTGTTGACTTGCTTATTAATATGTCGGATAAATTAGCTGTTATCCGACATGGCAGGAAAAAGTTAAAATATGCGACATGAGCAAAACCTATCTTTGGCAGACTACTGATTTCCCTCATTTTTACTACAATCCCGTGGTAGTGAAGCCACTTGAAATCGCCTTTAAGCAAGCGGTAAAGAGCCTGGACACAACGCTCAAAAAAAAGAATCCGGGGACTGAAAACATTTTTACGGAAGAAACCATAGCTAATTCTGAAATTGAAGGCGTATTACTGGATCGAGAATCGGTGCATAGTTCATTCATCCAAAATATTTTGCCATCTCAGGAAAAAGAGCAGGGAGCCATTGCGTTAATTAAACTAGCAATGGAGCGCTATAATCAGCCATTGAGTCACGAATTGCTTTATGAAATGCATCGAGAAATACTAAAAGGTTCTACTGGATTTCCTTCTGAATCAATCGGCGCTTATGTCGGCGATATGAAAATAGTGAGTGGAACCCGCATGGATCGCGAACACGAAGTAATCCATCAGGGAGTTAGCAAAGAACTTGTGTATGATAAAATGACAGAGTTTATCGAATGGTATAACCAACGCTCTACAAATACGCCTCTGGTGAACGCCATTCAGGGGCATATTCATTTTGAAACGCTACACCCGTTTTGTGATGGCAATGGTCGTATCGGTCGAAGTCTGATATTGATGGGACTTTGTAGAGACTTTAAATTTAGTGAACCTATAGCCTTATCCAGATCATTTAACAAAAACCTGAAAGACTACTATCTGCAATTTGAAACCGGGTTAGATATAACTGCAAAAATTCAAGGCATGAGCCCATTGTTTCAGGACGCTGTTCGTGAAACGACACACATTTTAGAACTGACTGCCTATCGGACAAAGATAGCAGATCAAACCGATCAATTAAACGACAGACAACTGAAAGTTCTAAGTCGCCTGATCGACTACGAATTCAGAGGCGGTTTTGAAGGAGGCATGAACAATGCAAAATATCAGAAAATGACTGAAATCGGCGATCGCACTGCCCTACGTGATTTAAACGATCTGGAAAGCCGAGGCCTAATAGTTAAAGCCGGCAAACTCAAAGGCACTCGTTACTACTTAAACGTTTCTTATCTGGTCGAACGCCTGAAATTAAATTGATGTTACCAGTCATTCGTGCTCAATAATTTTGCATATTAGCAATGTTTCAATATCGAGCAGTGCGCTCGCCCAGGAAAGCCCAACGCCGAAGCCGGATAAAAGCACTCGTTTTGAAGTAGTATCACACAAGATATCCTGAAGTTCGCCGCAAAGTGCAAAGGGTATGGATGCTGAACTCTGGTTTCCAAATCGTTCAACCGTTTCCATCGGCACCTTCGCTGAATCAATCCCAAGACGCTTGGCAATGTTTTTCAGAATGAATCGGTTGGCTTGGTGAAAGACGAAGTAGTCTATGGAGTCCAAATCCAATCCAGCATAGCTGACGAGTTCTTGTACGGATTTGGGTTCTTGCGTAATCGAAAAATTAAAAATCTCAGCACCATCCATAAACAAATTTTCAGCGGAGCGAATGGCGCCTGTTTCATCGTTTTTTTCGATTCCAGTTTCTGGTGAACACGGCATCCGTCGTCCACCGGCAGGCACAATCAGGTGATTAAAGCCCTTGCCATCTGTTCCGAGGCTGAACCATGCGGAGCTTTCGCGGTCGCTTGTTTGTACCAATGTTGCGCTACCTCCATCACCAAATAAGGGCGCTACGGATCGGTCTTGAGGATGTGCGATTTGGCTGATCGTATCACCAGCCAGCAACAAAATCGTTTGGCAGCCTCCTGCACTCACCATCATGTGCGCAAGCCAAAGTCCATAGACATAGCCGGAACAGCCCAAGTTGATGTCGAATGCCGCGCAGCTCTGGGGTAGATTCATGCGTCCGTGCAGAACGGCAGCATTGCAGGGCTGAGGATAGTCGGGAGTCTGGGTCACGAAGATAAGGGCGTCGATTGCATCGGCCGAGAGCTGCGATGATTCAAGCAATTGCTTTGCGGCGGTTTCACACAAATCTGCTGCGGTTGTTCCAGGTTCTGCAATCCGCCTGCGACCTAATCCGATCGTTCGTTTCAGTCGCTCGATTTGTTTTTGATTTCCACCAAACAAGTCGATTTCTTCATCAATACATCTTTCCAGTTTAGGAGCACAGGCAACGACCCCGCCAACTTGAACATGTTTGAAACTGCATTTTGCCATTTAGGCAATCGTGCAAACAATGCCTTGAAGCAAAAGACAATTTTTGTCTTTTGCTGGATCAGGCTTTACGCTTCAGACGACTATTTAGTGACAATTCGGCGCTTAGTTCAACAGAGGTGGGAATTTTCCAGCTAGCAATTCGATCGCGGCAGTGTGTGCGGATTTTACGTTTCCAGGAGCGTAGATCGTGCTCTGAACGCGTGATAATTGTACAGGCAATCGAAGTTCCCAAAATTGCGTCTGGCTTGTCGAATACCTTGCATGCATCGACGTCTTCAAGCTCAGCAATTACAGTTTCAATCTCAGACGGATGTACTTTTTGACCACCCACATTGATCCATTCACTTTGGCGACCGATGATACGCAAAGCTCCATTCTCTGCCTGATGGACGAGGTCTCCTGTACGATACCAACCGTCTGCTTCAAGTGGATTCTTTTCTGAATTTAGATAACCCAGTGTTTGTGAACTGGTTTTTAGCCAAAGCTCTTTGTTGACCACACGCCATTCGACACCTGAATCTTCAATTCGAAAGTATAAGCTATCGTTACGTTCGCTTTTGATGCGGATCGCTCCTGTTTCACTTGTTCCAAACTTTTGCTGAAAATCGACTTTGGGAAATTGGTTGACCAGCCGCTGCAACAAATGCTCTTGCATCGGCTCAGCGCCGTAAGCGATGACTTCCAGACTTTCACAATCGTATGTTTCAGGAACATTCGCCAACAAGAACAGATTTAAAAAACTTGGCGATGCAGGAAGAATGCTTGCTTGATAACGTTCGATGACTTCACCGACAGCAAGGGGCGTTCGTGCGGTCGGAACAACCAGCGCCGAACCAGCAAACAAAGTGCGAAGTGCAGCATCTAATCCGCCCATGTGATCGGTAGGCAACAACTGGATCGTTCGATCAGATCGAGGACACACAGTTCTGTAACGGTTTAAGAATGTGTCTAAATTGTGCAGCACGCCTTTTGGTTTACCCGTTGTGCCGCTGCTGAAAAGAATAAGTCCTGAGTATTTATGCGCTGCGAGCAGGTCTTCCGCGTTGGATCGATATACCGGCGGTTTTAGTTTTCGTAGGCTCTTTTTACTGAAGATGAAAGTAGCCCCTGCACTGCCCTGTTGCTCGTTTTGTTCAGCCGTGGGTATTTCAGCGGACATTGGCAGCGCTATGTGTTTCGCATGAGCAACAGCAAATAATGCTGCCAACGAGAATAGCGTCTCCTCCTGAGGAATGACAATGACCGAGGGCTCTTTGGCTGCGATGCCAGTCAACTGCTTCGTGCAGCGCTTTATCTCTTCAAGCAGATCTTTGTAGCTCCAACAACGGTTTGCTTCGAAGCACGCAATTCGTTCGCCGTACGTCTCAAAGCGTTGATAAATCCAGTCTAACATCCAGTTACTCCGCCGAGATAAAGGACTTGGCCTGTGATGAAATCACTTTCCGGGCATAAGAAGAAATCGACCGCGTTGATTACATCGTCCACGGTTCCGTAACGTTGAATCGCCTGGCGAGCAATCAGCGCATCCATTTTCTCCTGAGAAACACCTTTGATCAGATCTGTTTCAACCGGAGTGGGTCCGACTGCGTTTACAGTAATTTTCAACGATGCTAATTCGCGCGACAGGATACGCGTCAGACTTTCGATCGCAGCTTTGCTAGCTGCATAAATGGCTTCGCCCTCCAGATTCAATGGATGTGCCACCGATGTAAAGTTTATGATTCTGCCACGTGCCTGTTTTCGCATGAGTTTGGCACATTCACGACAAAATAGAAAGGTACCTGCAACGTTGGTTTGCAAGACCCGTTCGACCGTTGTAGTCGGAGTGAGCAGAGAATGATTCATCGACGCAATTCCGGCATTGTTGATCAGTGCATCAATTGCGCCTACGTCTTTCCTTACGGCTTGAACCATCTTTACCACAGCAGGTTCATCAGCTACATCCAAACAATAGTGCCTGTAGTTGCCATGCGAGATAGATGCGTCTCCACGACTGCATCCGCTTACACTCCATCCACGCTCCAGATAATAGTGTGCAATCGCTTGGCCTATGCCTTTACGGGTTCCGGTAACTACGATTGAATTCATTCCGGTAACCTTTCAAGAATTGCCTGTGTCAGCGTTTTGACATCTGCGAAAGGAGAGCGCTTTGCACTCATGGCCTTTTCATCTGCAAGCGCGATTGAATGACCAAGTTCATCCATCACTACATCCTCCAGATCTGCAATCAAGTTAACTAGGGCCATACTGTCTAATGCCCCTGAATCGCCAAAGAGCGGCGTTTCGCTATCAACCTCTTTCAAAGTATCCAGTTCAAAATCGTCTGCGAGCAACTGTACCGCTTTGATTACAAGAGCTTCTATATCATCAAAATTTGCCATAATAGTTTCTTTTAAGATCATGAACCGGTTCTAAGCTGAACTTCGAGTTCTTACTCCATCTTCTCCACGATCGCTTCGATCCTGGCAATCAATTCATCGACCGAGAAATCTTCCGGCAGAGGTTCAGTAGCTTTTAAGTCTTCACCAAGTTGGTTTATCTTACTTTGTAGAAAGTTCTTTTTCTCCTTTAGTGTTTTGAGGTTCTCCGTCTCCCAGTAGTCACCTTCGTCGCTGACAGATAGATCGCTGAAGTAGCGCTTCTTCAAATAGCGCAGCAATCCGATGATCCAGACATGAGTTTCGACCGCGGCAAACTGTGTCTTGGTGGAATTGAAATAGCTGTATTCTGTCGGCTCGATTTGATCCGAAACCAAATCCATTAATGCGCGTAGTTTCCCTTTACGATCAAAGAGAAAACAAAGCGGCTCACACTCGCCCTTTGGATTGACAATAATGCCGCGAAAATTCGGGTCGCTCTCGTCGTCATTAATCCGCTGCGACGTCCAGCCCATCGACTCAGCAATATCTTCCAGCTCATTCACGAGCTTGGGAATGTCTTCGATGCGGTCGATCCCGCCTTGGTAGTGTATGGTTAAACCCATTTTCTCAGTTCTAAATTATTAAGTTGGAGGGCAACCCTCCGTCGTTGCCGCAGTACCAATGCCAACGTGCGGAAATGACGGAGCATTTCCCTCCAGTAGACTGCTAATTTGAATCATATAAAATGTTTTGAGACAGATAAATGAGTATTTTCTTCTTGTCCGACTAGCGCGTCAGCTCTGCTTTCACTCGAAGTCCATCATCTTCAAAGCTTAAAGAAGTTTCCGCTTCGACCCAATTTTGCAGTAGCAAAGGTACAGTAATCTCACCTCGAGGATTCTCCGGTGTTCCGAAAGCAATTGATTCCATGCTCTGGCTAGACTCATTCCACTGATATCCTTTGCCGCCAGGGCAGTGAATGTGTTCGTGGAAGTATTTCGCATGCAAAGCGACCGGATCTTCCGAGGGATAACGTATGCGCCATTCGTTGAGTAAGGGTAGCGCACTCCAACTGATTGCTTGCTGTGCCTTTAACGGGTCTTCTCCAAGCAAGGACAAATACTGAGGAATGGCTTCCAGCTGTATTTTCGCAAAAGCGTGATACTGCTCTCTCGGAGCTGTTTCAGGCTCGACCTCAGTATCGGCCAAGTTACGTGAGATCGCCCGCTTCAAGACATTCTCATTTAAGGATAACAAAAATGCATCCGGAAGCGCCGCGTAGTGAACTTTAATATCCATCTCGCCGAAAAAATTATCTTCCGCTGGGTGGATTACGACATAAGGTTTCCCCTCATGCTCTTTCGTCTCCCATACAAGTAAACCAGGCGCTGCCTGTTGAGATAAGCTGCGGAGACCTGTCAGAAAAAGGGCTAAACGAGTGGCGCTTTTTGAGCTAATACGGATGCCGATGGGGAGCTTGGCGATATTAGCTTCCATGTATTCTTCCGTATCCTCTTGCGTCGTCGCCTCTTGCCAGAACGGATCCGTATCCGCATAGATCGAGAAGGACTCACCAACCCAGGCTAATGGGTTGGCTGTTATTCCCGGCAACATGGATTGGCTCTGCATATCTGCCATCTGGAAAAGTTCGCTGCTGCTATCAATGGCAAAGGAGGCCATCGCAAGCGCTTCTTCATGAGGGTTCAATGAAACCCGATCCAGCTTTGCATTACCAGCCAACTCAATCCATTCTTCATAGCGACTTCCGATGCGCAATGGAATGACAGACAGGTCTATCTCATGTGAGGATTCAGAAATCTTGAGCTGTAAAGCAATGGGATCGAAGACTACCCAACCGTTTTCATAACCACGGCGCCAGTTCTCATAGGCTTCTTTCTCGGTAGGTGTGACCTTATCGATTTTGAGTTCTGAAATAGGCGTTAAAAAGGAGAGCGTATTGTAGATCGGACTACGCACAATATCGTCTTTAATTTTTAAGTCACCTACGAGATCTGAGTATTCGTCGCTTAGCGTATCTTTAGTCAGGAGTTGTGCCTGAACTTTCCCTAGAACAGCAGCTGCTCTGACGCGTCGCGAAGCGCCGATCCGAAATGCCGGTCCGCTCCAACGGCGAATCGTCGCGTCTGACAGAAAGACAAATGCAGTTTCCTCTCCATCCAGCGGATAGCGTTGGCGAAAAAACTTAAACTCTTCAGTGGCGCCCAAAGCAGTTAGCTTTCCTTCGCTGACATCGGTTAACCTTTGAAATTGAACGGGAGAATTTGTCACCGCAACGTAGTTATCTCCTGTAAAAACAATCGACGAAAAACTTCGGTCGATTGAAATGTAAGCGCGGGTCGCACTCGCATTTAGGAGAGGGTCTGCATCCGCTTTGACTCCCTGAAGCTTGGCTTGAGCCTGGATCAATGCGTGTAAGGCTTCGAAGAGCGCCTCCGGATTTTTCGTTTCAAAAAGTACGGCGACGTCTGTGCCTGATGGCAGAAAAGGGTCGCTACCGGTGATGGCGACACTCTCGGCAGGAAGCTGCTCTGCGATAATATCGGGGATCATAAGACCCAACTGTCGCTGGTAACG
>CAZUYZ010000110.1:0-2738 GCA_964624365.1 uncultured Puniceicoccaceae bacterium | reverse complement strand
CATCGGGTCCGACAATTTCTAATATACCAGTGCCCGATTCGTTGCCGAAAATATCCGTTACATTTGAAACTGGAGACGCAGCGTCATCACCCGCAGAACCGGATATGGAAACTTGACCATCTAAATCAATCGTAACAGTAATGCTGTTTGTATTATCCGCTACGGGTCTAAAATCTATCGTTGTGCCGGAGACTTGATTGCCTAAAACTGAAGTTGCGGTAGCTTCCAGAGAACTTGTATCACCAAGTAACTTGCGTACACCCTTGCCTAACCCATCACGCATCACAGCAAGACCAGAATTGTCTTTTAATCCTAAATAATGCCCGATTTCGTGCAAAACAACTGTTTGTAAGTCATATTTGTCAATCGCATCACTGTTTAACTTAGCGACTAATTTCTCGCCCGAACCCTCGAAAGCTGAGTTGTCAGTGGATGTAAACCAACTTTGATTCTTATTTACATATATTGTAGAATCTTCTGCTTTACCTAAAACTTCAGCATCCAGATTTTCCGAAAGTTCTACTTTCAATTTTTTCAATTTGTCAGTGGCTTCCGGAGATAGTCCGGATTTATCCCACATTTCAATCGCTTTTTTGAATACAGACTCTAGCTGGAGATCGTTTACAGACTCAATTTTTTCAATGCTGCTACCCCCAGATAATAAAAAATTCGCATCTTGATGATGCGAATTTTTTAGTTTGGATAAAACTTTTTTTTGACCGAAGCTTTTACTATTTGCGTTATCTTCAGCATTTTCTTCGTTTTCTTTATTTTTTTCTGGAAAAAAGTCCGATGTCAAAGAAGACAAAGGGAAATTAGCGGTTAATTGATCACACTTTTCATCCTCATAATTGTTTGGAACGGTACAAACAACTTCAGTTGATCCAACAGCAGTGTTTACAGCCGCAGTATCGGCTGATAGCATTATTCTAGGCTCGAGTGATTCTAACTCGAACAAAGAACTACTGGATTTGCTGGATGACATATGAGGTGGCAATTAGTTTAAGACATAAAATTAAGCTAATACAAAAAACAGGCGCATTGTCTGTCATAAAATTGCCACGTCAACCTTAAAATAAAAAATCTACAAGAATTCAAAAAATTTTCTTTTGAAACTTTCACCATGCAGCTACACAGATCCGATCCTATATCTCCTGTGCATCCTTGCAAAACCTAACCTGTATTCCGGGTCAGCAATGAGTACAGTGCCTGCTGGTAGTCCACCACTTCCGTTGCATCAGTCTCGACCAGGTTCATTTCCACTCCTAGCAAGCCATCAACGTGATCTAATGCTTCTTCGCTGGTGACGCTCACAATGTTGTCAAATTCACTTACCGGCTCGACTCCCGTCAACGTGCTGTTTGTCAGTTGTTCTGCGGTATAGTGAATTGTCTGTTCGTTTGTCTCCAGATCAGTTACCACTTCAACCGTCAATGCGTACAGGAATACTCCGGTTGCTTCGCCTGTACCGCTTGGATCGGCAAGGCTGTATGCCGCTCCTTGCGGCTCACCTAATAGACCTGTGTCGCTGACCAGCAGTACTGACTCCCCATCCAGTAACAATGTTAGTAGGCTGTCATTATCCTCTACGTGCATCCAGGTCGTGCTGCCGTGTACGTCCCATTCCAGATTCGCTATCGACTCAGTGATCCGCAGTTCGGTGATTCCATTTACCTGGCTGCCAGCGGCTTCACTGAGCACCTTGAATGCATCCAGACGGATAAAAGTCGCGGCATTGCCGGACAGACCACTCAGTACGACCGCTGTGCCCAAGGTGAGCTCGGCTTGCGTATAAAGGTCAATTAATACTTGTGCCTGCAATACTCCGTCAATCGTAATCGCGCCAACCACATCGGCTATGATCTGATCGGTTGAATTGATCTGTCCGCTAGCGCCAATCAGCAATGTTGTTGTTACGTCCATGATGACTTCCGTGCCCGCAGTCAAGGTGCCGTTAATTTCAAGCGTGGTTCCCGCTGTCAGGTCAACGCTTTCAGCTGCAGTAATTGTGCCGGTTATGATCATAGAACCACTGCCTGACGTCAGATTCACTGCTGAGGCTGTCGACTCAAGGCTTCCTGCAGCGCTCAGGTCGATGGCGTCTCCGGCGATAATGCTTAAATTGCTACCGGCGGTCACTGTTCCGGTGATCGAAACGGATTCGCTGTTTGCGTCTATGCTCACAGCACCACCTGCGTTCACGGCACCAGTAATTTGCAAATTGTTTGTGCCCGCAGGTAATGATGTCACAGTATATGCATTCAGGCGAATATTGCCTACAGCGCTGAGTGTACCTGTTATTGTCAGATTTGTTCCAGCGTCCATATGGATGGTGCTGCCAGCGGTAACATTACCCTCTATTAAAATACTTTGTGCCTCCAGTTTCAGGCTTGTGTTGGAGGCATCTAGCTCAGTCAGTTCAGGCTCTGTCGCGCTGGACATAATCTTGATGGCTCCCGCTGCTTTCAGGCTGACACCCTCGGTACTGGCCGAGGCATTCAGTGAGTGGACAATCACATCGCCGCCGGTGGATTCCAGGCTTACCATTCCTGTGCCAGTAATCAAAGAGGTTACGGTGATCGTGCCACTGGCCTCGATTTTCACCTGACTATCCACAGGTACATCACTAAAGTCGACGCTGCTAAGGTCGATGTCGCCATCGACTTTGATCACCAGATTATTATCCAGAATAAGATCACTACTATCCAGCGTCAGGGCATCGCCCGTATAGTTGAGAA
>CAZUYZ010000109.1:0-5528 GCA_964624365.1 uncultured Puniceicoccaceae bacterium | reverse complement strand
AGAAGCTCCGGAAGCTAAGCCAGAGGTTGCAGTAAAGCCGGCCTTAAAAGCAAAATCGCCTCCTGCGCCACCGATGCCGAACACGCCTCCGCAGGCAGGTGTGCTGGGTACTCCCAAATCTGCACTCCCTCCTGCTCCGCCTCCCCAACCAAACATTCTGAAGCCAACACCACCAAAACCTTTGGAACAACCGGAGGCAGTGGAGCCGGACGAGAATACTGTTGACTCCAAGGCTAGCGAAACCAAGCTACATATTATCCATGCGAAGCCACCCATTGTTGTACGTGATTTCGCGACTGAAATTGGATTGAAACCGTTCAAACTCATCTCCGAATTGATGGAAATGGGCATCTTTGCTTCAATGAATCAAACCATTGAAGAAACAGTTGCTCAACAGATTGCACAGCGACATGGATTCACGCTGGAAATTCACCATCGAGGTGAAACTCAGAATGAAAAAGGGCCGACAAAGAAAAAGCCCGAGAAAGTTTCCGATGATGATCCGCGTTTTCTTAAGTCAAGACCGCCAATTGTCTGTATATTGGGTCATGTTGACCACGGCAAAACTACTCTGCTCGATACGATTAGAAAAGCTAGTGTAACCGACGGTGAAGCAGGTGGCATCACACAACACATTGGCGCTTACCAAGTCGAACACAACGAACAGAAGATAACCTTCCTGGATACACCCGGTCATGCTGCCTTTACAAATATGCGTGCACGTGGCGCCAGCGTGACGGATATAGCTGTTCTTGTAATTGCTGCGGATGATTCGTTTAAACCGCAGACAGACGAAGCGCTTCGGCTTGCCAAAGAAGCGAACAATTCCATAGTGGTTGCGATCAATAAAATTGATTCCAAGGGAGCAAATATTGACAGAGTAAAGCAACAGATGCAGGAGAAAGGAATCGCACCCGAAGACTGGGGTGGCGAAACCATCGCAGTTGAAGTCTCAGCTCTGAAGGGAACCAATATCAAAAATCTCTTGGACATGATACTTCTCCAAGCTGAAATTTTAGAGCTCAAAGCAAATCCGGATTGTCCACCTGTCGGCACAATTATTGAAGCGCAAATCGAAGAAGGTCGCGGTGCAACAGCTTCAGTCATTGTTGAACGAGGCACTCTTAAAAAAGGAGACGTTTTGATTTGTGACGAGGCCTACTGCAGAGTGAAATCCCTGATAGATGAAAACGGTAAAGCTCTAGTCAAAGCACCGCCTGCGACACCAGTTAAAGTAATTGGTTGGTCGGAGGTGCCGGCTAGTGGTAAAAAATTCGCTACTTTGAAAAATGAAAAAGTGGCAAAAAAAGCGGCTGCTGAAGCAGCTACAAAACGCAAGCTGGAGGAAGGCGCCACACCAGAGAAGTCCGATGATAAAAAGGGCGACAGAAAAGTTACTGTTGAAGATCTTTTTGCCGCAATTGCGCAGCAGAAGAAAAAATGTCGGAACATAATCGTCAAATCGGACGTACACGGCTCTACCGAAGCGCTTGCCGATAGCCTGAAAGAAATCAACAGCGATAAGGTCGACTTGCGCATTATCAGCAAAGGCGTCGGCCATATTAGTAAAAGCGACGTAGCGCTCGCCAGCGCCAGTGAAGAAGATGTCACTATCGTTGGCTTCAACGTGCGGCTCGATAACGGAGTCCAAAGCCAAGCCAAACATCATGATGTGCGTATCATACAGCACGATATTATTTACGAACTGATAGATCAGGTAAAAGAGTCCATGGCGGAGCTACTCGAACCAGAGTTGAGAGAGAAAAAACTTGGAGTCGCTGAAATTCGTCAAGTCTTTGGTATTAGCAAACATCGAAAGGTCGCCGGTTGTATGGTCACCGAAGGCAAAATTAATCGCATGCGTAAGGCAACTCTGATGCGCGATGGTAAAATTGTGTATGAAGGTAAGATCGATACTTTAAAGCGCTTCAAAGATGACGTCAAAGAAGTGCGTGCTGGATATGAGTGCGGCATCAATATTGAAGGTTATGATGATTATCAGGAAGGTGATACAATCGAATGTATTGAAGTTGAGGAAATAAGGCCTTCTTTGTAAATCGAATCGTGGGGCAGGAACTTCATTCGGTTTCAGTAAAAAGTCTTCCTTAGGAATTTTATTTCTACAATTATGCCAAATCGCATTAGTCGTGTTAACCAGTTGTTACAACGCGAAATCAGTGAACAGTTGCTTCGTTACTTCGGAGGGAACGAAGCGGCACGCATAACAATTAGTGATGTTGATACCTCATCCGATCTGCGCCATTGCAGAATCTACTATTCGGTCATTGGTGATGCGCAAACAATAGTTGATTCGGAAGTGTTCTTCAGACGTATCGGCAAAGAGTTACGTGAACGCGTCATGAAATCTGTAGTACTTAAATATTTTCCACGCTTTGAATTCATCTATGATCCCTCAATGGAAAGAGGAGCCAAGCTTGTTGAACTTCTTGAAGAACTGGACGATGAGAAAAGCTAACACAAAATTCTTCCCTGATGAAAGCGACCAATTTGCTCAAGCAGTTGATCAATTAAAAGGCAAACGCGTAGCTGTCTGCGGGCACTTAAGACCTGATGGTGACTGCATTGGATCCACAGTTGCAGTTGTTCGAGTACTCAATCAGCTGGGCATTCAGTCAGTCGGCCTCAATCAAGACTCAGCGCCAGCCAATTTGAAAGTGTTTGTCGGCAACACGCCTTTGCTGCTTGCAGAAAATTTCACACCAGAAAAACACATTGCGGTAACGGTTGATTGCGCCGACAAAAAGAGAATCGGGGATAGACTTATAGAATTATTCCCTGACGTTGCGATTAACATAGACCATCATCTCTCAAACAAAGCATATGCAAAAGAGAACTTAATTGTGGCTGAGGCATCGGCGACTGCAGAGATTCTGGCTGGCATTTTCATGGATCTAAACTATGAAATTGATTCAGTAACTGCCCAGTCTCTCTATGTCGGAATTGCAACCGATACTGGGCAATTTCGCTTTCCTTCAACGACACCTAAAACATTTGAGATTGTACGTCGTCTTTGCGAATACGGCGCCCGACCAGCAGAAGCCGCACTGGAGCTTTACGAGAAAGAAAGCTTTGCAAAAATTAAGCTATTACAGGAATTTTTGAATACGCTTAGGATGGAGTTTGATGATCGTGTCTGCGTCGGCCTCTTGGAATCATCGGTTTATAAAAAGACCGGTGCTATTACTGATGATGCAGAAGGTCTCGTCGACTACACACGTTCCATTGAAGGCGTAGAAGTGGGTGTTTTAATCGAAGAGCGCGACGGTGCCATCAAAGGAAGTCTGCGCGCTAAAGATCCTTTTTACCGAGTCGATCAGGTAGCAAAAATTTTTGGCGGCGGTGGACACGCTTGCGCAGCAGGTCTGAACGTTAAGCAAAGTTCGATCAGTGAATTTTACCCACAACTAATGAGTGCCCTGGGTAAGCACTTCAAATCGCTCAAGCAGTCTTAGAACCTGAATTAATGCATCATCCCATGTCTAAACAAACCAGAAATGATCCCGCTGGAATCCTGCTCGTCGATAAGCCACAGGGAATTACGTCCCACGATGTCGTCGCCAAAATGCGTCGTGTTTTTAGGATGAAAAAAATTGGTCATGCTGGAACTTTAGATCCCATGGCTACAGGTCTGCTGTTAATTCTCGTAGGCAAGGCAACAAAAACCTCTCAGTACCTAATGAGCCTGGATAAAGAATACACCGGTACCATTAAGCTGGGAGAAGTAACCGACTCACAAGATGCAGATGGTGAGATTGTGATGACGAAGCCGGTGCCCGAGCTAACCGAAGAGGCAGTAACGAAAGTAATGAAAACCTTCATTGGTGATCAATATCAGACGCCGCCGATGTTTTCTGCAAAAAAGATAAATGGACAGAAGCTCTACAAGCTCGCTCGAAAAGGACAGGAAGTCGCACGCGAACCACGTTTTATTCATGTTAGTCGCTATGAAATAACAGCATTTGAATTGCCTGAAATATCTTTCATCGTCCGCAGCAGCAAAGGCGCCTATATCCGAACGCTGGCACATGATCTGGGCGAACGCCTCGACTGTGGTGGTCACTTGTCGGCCCTGCGCCGTACAGCAGTCGGACAGTTTCGTGTTGAAGCATCTGACACCATTGAAACTATAGAAGCGATGTCGACGACTGAATTGTTGGGTAAGTTGCTGCCGATCACACAAGTCGTTCCAAGTCACGCGCTTTAAAAGCAATGAGCAGGGTTGCAGGTTTCTATTATTCGCCAAAATAGCCACGGATTTCAGATTTATAAAGCGCTACTGCTCAGCGATTAACTGCTAGTTTTTAGCTTCTAGCTCACCCTTTAAGGTTTAATTTGGCTTGATCAATAGCAAAATGCTGACGAAAAAGTAATTTCAGATGTCTACTGCTTATATAAAAAGAGATACCATTAAGCCAACAGACTTACGTGGAATTTTGAAATACGTCCCTGTATTCCGGGATCACGTGTTTGTTATCGCAATGGATGGCAGTCTAATTGCTCATGAAAATTTCCAAAATGTGCTCCTCGACATCGCAGTACTACGTTCTCTGAGTATCAAAGTAGTCCTCGTATATGGCATAGGCAAACAGATCAAAGATTTGTCCCAATCCAAAAAGGTGCCAATTACCGATGCATATGGGGAGGGGAAGACAGACGCCTCCACACTCGAACTCGCGAGTGAAGCATCTGCAAAGGTCAGTTCAGTCATAATGCAGGGCGTCACTCGCAATGGATTGCGGTGTGCACTCACAAATACCGTTAGGAGTAAGGCAACCGGTATTTTCAAAGGTGAAGACCAGTTATGCAGTGGGGTTGTCGACAAGCTGGATACTGCGTTTATCAATCACCTTTTGGATGCCGACACGACACCGATCGTTGCACCCATAGCATTTAGTCGAGAAGGCATTTCTCTGCGGTTAAATTCCGACCTTTTAGCAGCAGAACTGGCGTCCCAATTAGACACCTCCAAGCTAATTTATCTGACAACCCAGGACGGCCTGCAAATAGATGGAAAATTCCTGAAGAATCTCCCCGTAACCGATTTGAAAGGTCTATTGGAAAAAGATATACAAAAGTTTCCGGAAAGATTGAGGAGTAAAGCGCATAGTGCAGTAAAAGCGCTTCAGGCTGGTACCCCGAGGGCACATATACTTGATGGCCGCCTGTTTGGCGCCCTGCTCAAAGAAGTTTTCGATAAGGTGGGGATCGGCACGATGATTCACAGTAATGATTATCAATCTATCAGGCGTGCCGTGAAAGCAGATGCCTATACAATTTACACGATAACAAAGAATGGTGTACGCTCGGAAACGCTGTTAGGCCGATCGCAGGCGATAATTGAAGAAATGATCGATAATTTCCTGGTTTATGAAATCGACAATAGCATTGTTGGTTGCATTTATCTGCAAGAATACGACGATCATTCGTTGATGGAAATTGGTAGCGTTTACGTACAGCCTTTTTATCAGAACAAAGGCGTAGGTCGTCGGCTTGTTGAGTATGCGGAA
>CAZUYZ010000108.1:0-2963 GCA_964624365.1 uncultured Puniceicoccaceae bacterium | reverse complement strand
AGAATGGTAAGTCAAACAGATGAAAACAGAAGGTTAGTAGTAAATATAAATTATTTTCCAAAATGAATCTTTCAAGAAACTTTACTTTATTAGAACTCACTAAATCGGACACAGCGGTACGTAAAGGTATTGATAACAACCCTAATTCAGATCAAATAGAGAAATTAAAATTATTATGTGAAAATATTTTACAGCCAGTACGCGACCACTTTGGCAGGGTTAAGGTGACTAGCGGATTTCGTAGTAGTGAGTTATGTGCAGCTATAGGAAGTTCTGTAAATTCACAGCATGCAAAAGCCGAGGCAGCAGATTTTGAATGTGTTGGAATAGACAACGCTGAACTTTTTGATTGGATAAAAAATAACCTTGAACCAGATCAGCTCATCCTCGAGTTCTATACTCCAGGAGAGCCTAATTCGGGATGGATCCATTGTAGTTGGATACCTGAAGGTAGACGTGCATCATTCTTACATGCTTATAAATCAGAGGGTAAAACAAAATACAAACCAATATTAGGTTCAGCTAGGGATATAGTGTAATGGCTATAGGTAGATCACAAATTTCAAAACAAGTAGAAGGGAAATTAAGAGGTGCGAGAGATGAAAAAAAGAAGAAAAAACGTGTCATCGCCAAACTTAATAGCAAAAAGTCTAAGGTCTTCAAAGTTTAGTCAAAAAGTGGTACAATCCAAGAAATTGTATAACCGTAAAAAGGATAGAAATGGGTACCTCAACGACTACTAATTTTAACTTAAATATTGATGAAATAATAGATGAAGGTTTCGAAAGATGTGGTTTATCCACCACTTCTGGTTATGATTTAAGATCTGCAAGAAGAAGCCTAGATTTATTATTTGCTGAATGGGGAAATAGAGGGATTCATTTATGGAAAACTGAATTAAACGAAAAAACTTTAATCTCAGGACAAGCAGAATATACAGTCGATACAGACGTTAATGATGTTCTTGAAGCATATGTATCTTCTACAGCCACAGCATCCGACAATTCTGAGACACAAGATGTGTCTTTAATGAAAATTGATAGATCAGCTTATGCAGCTTTACCAAATAAATTAGCTACAGGACAACCATCACAATATTATGTAGATAGACAAACAACTCCAAAAATTTATTTGTATCAAGCACCTGATCTTAATACTTACAACACATTAAAATTTTATGTAATAAAACGGATTGAAGATGCTGGAGCATATACGAACCAAGCAGATGTTGCCTATAGATTTTTACCTTGTATGTGTGCAGGACTTGCTTATTATTTAGCAATGAAGAAAGCACCTCAGTTAGTTCAACAAAATAAATTAATATATGAAGATGAACTTAAAAGAGCACTTGATGAAGATGGTCAAAGGACTTCAACATATATCACACCTCAATCTTTTTATCTTAATGGAGTTTAACTATGGCTAAATGGGCTACAGGTAGGAGATCATTAGCAATTTCTGATAGATCGGGTCAAGCTTTTCCATATGATGAAATGGTTAAAGAATGGAATGGGTCCCTTGTTCACTATTCTGAATTTGAACCTAAACATCCACAAATAAGAAGAAAAAAAAATGTATCTGATGCAATTGCTTTACAAAATACAAGACCTCAAAGATTTCAAAATCCTAGAACTGTAGCTAATAATGACACTACTTTAGCTGATTCAGGGGGAACTACGGTTGGAGTTGCAAATCTTGCATTACCTGGAGATTTTGCTTTTAGAACAGAAACTTTTCAAAGTGTAGTAGCTAATCCAAATGATTTTAAAACTACAGTTTCTTCAATGACTCCTGAAGACCCATCTTTACAAAATAGAAGAAGACAATTAAATTCAATCATAGGCAACGTAACAGTGAGTATTTCATAATGGCAATAACTTATTCAGATTTTTTAACACAAGTAAGAAACTACACAGAAGTAGATTCAAATGTATTATCAGATACTTTATTAGATCAATTTATAAGAAATACAGAATTAGATATTGCGGGACAGGTTGATTATGATGATACAAGAAAATATGCAACTTCATCTTTTACAGCAAGTAACAGATATTTAGTAACACCTGCAGATTTTTTAGTTATAAGATCATTACAAGTTTTTGCTGATAACACAATTACAAGTGCAAGAGAATTTATGGAAAAACGAGATACAAGTTTTATAAGTGAATATAATAGCACGGGTGCAGAAGGTAAACCAAAATATTATGCAAATTGGGAAGATAATTCTATAGTAGTAGCACCAACACCTGATATAGCTTACGGTGTTCAATTAAATTATATAGTAACACCACCTCATTTTAATAGCAGCACGAATACATATCTTTCACAATACCAAGAATCAATGTTATTACACGGTGTTCTTACGGAAGCTTTCTCTTATCTAAAGGGACCAATGGATATGTACAATTTGTATAAAACAAAGTATAATGAAGAAATACAGGCTTTTGCTATTCAACAAATGGGTAGAAGAAGACGAGCAGAATTTGATGATGGCGTGCCAAGAATAAAAGTGCCGTCACCATCGCCAAACAATTAAGGAGATTAAAATGGCTATAACAACAAACGCAATTTGTAATTCATTTAAAAAAGAATTACTTCAAGGAAAACATGACTTTGATACGTCATCTGATACATACAAATTAGCATTGTATACTAACTCAGCGACTTTAGGAGCTTCAACAGAAAACTACACCACTTCACAAGAAGTAGGTGCATCAGGCCAATACGCGGCCGGTGGAGGAACTTTAGTAAATCAAGGAGTAAAAGTATCTTCAGGAGTTGCAATAACTGATTTCGCAGATTTATCATTTACAGGAGTTACATTAACTGCAAGAGGAGCTTTAATTTATAATACAACAACTGATGGTGGTACAAATACTACTGATGCAGTTTGTGTTTTAGATTTTGGTGGAGATAAAACAGCTACAGCTGGTACATTTACTATTCAGTTTCCTGCATTTACA
>CAZUYZ010000107.1:0-7218 GCA_964624365.1 uncultured Puniceicoccaceae bacterium | reverse complement strand
AGGCGCGCCTTTTGGCGCGTTGAGTCAGCTGCTCAGTGTCTTGTGGAGCAAAAGATTATGAAAGATTGCGATTTCAACTCACGAATCTAGGATCATTGAAATGTTTCATCCCACCTAACATTACACGAGAAAAATTACCTCTAAGTGCAAAGCATTCGGAATGTGGGATAATGGTGGCCAGACGCAGAATCGAACTGCGGACACAAGGATTTTCAGTCCTCTGCTCTACCAACTGAGCTATCTGGCCAACCCTAAAGAATGGTCGATTAAGTGTTGGCTTATGCTGCGCGTCAATCGGTTTTTTCGCATCTGTAACATTTTTACATTCATTTCACTAAATTCTCCTCAGATCGCTTATTACAGCATATTCAGAATACGGTTCTTTGTAAGCGCTTTATTATAAAATGCTTCCGTATAATCGATGCGCTCCGCCCTTCGACCCTGCTCAGAGCCGCGCCGTTTCTACAGGTGCCTGAGTTTGTGAAAGGGAGCTTGTCGAGGCGGAAGTTAAATTTTTACGAGACGACTGCAGTTTGATTTAATTTACTGAAATTATTTGCCTGCAATTTCGTTCTTTTGTAAAGCAATCAAAATTACGCTTTTCTCTAATCAAAATTATTATGTCCAGAAAAACACTTTTTGCGTTCTGCACCTTTAGCGGTCTTGTTCTTTTAGTCTTTCTCCTGATTGCTATCAAAGTTCTGCAATTTAATGCAATGGATGAAGCAGGAGGCGACATGGCTAAAGCAAGTAAGCTCATGAAAGAAGCTGAAGAGCTTATGACGAAAGCTAACAAGCTCATAAAACCACCGCCCGAAAGCGTCTCAACTTCCTTCGTTGAGCGCCAAGTGTGGTTTCGAAGTTTGCGCGCTGTTGGCTCAATCGAGCCAGTCAAAGGTGTCCGACTTGATGCTGAAGTGCCAGGGATTGTGAGTGCCATCAATTTTGAAAACGGCCAAGAAGTTAATGAAGGTGATGTGCTCGTACAACTCGACATCGCGCCTGAAGCGGCCTTACTCAATTCGGAAAAGGCCAACGCACAGTTGGCAAAAATCGAGCTTGATCGTGCGCAGTTATTGCGCGACACAAATTCCGTAGCGCAGTCGGAACTGGACCGCGCTCAGGCAGGCTATGACATGGCCATGGCTCAGGTCCAGAATATCGAAGCTGTTATTGAACAAAAAACCATACGCGCACCTTTCAAAGGTCGCGTCGGCATTCGTCAGATAAATCTTGGCCAGTATCTTCCAACCGGCGCTCCGATCGTTACCATCCAATCCTACGATACAGTATTCGTGAATTTTACGCTTCCACAACAAATCATTGCTCAAGTAGCCACCGGAATGTTGATTACTCTGGAAAGTGATGCTTATCCGGAACAACGCTTCGAAGGTCGATTAACGGCCATTAGCCCACAGGTTGACTCGACGACTCGTTCGGTCGAACTGCAGGGCACGCTGAATAACCCCGGTGAGCTATTGAAGCCGGGACTCTTTGTTAATGTCATAGTAACCCTTTCAGAAAACGACCCGGTGCTAACAATTCCGGCGACTGCTGTTATTTATGCGCCTTACGGAAATTCCATTTTTAAGGTGCTCAAGGAAGTAGATGAGAAAACAGGTGAATCAGTTGCGACTGTCGAGCAGTCATTTATTCGCATCGGCAGACGTGAAGGCGACTTTGTCAGTGTGCTGGACGGTCTGGAAGAAGGTGATGAAGTCGTTTCAGCCGGAGCCTTCAAATTACGCAACAAGGTCCCGGTTTCCATTCAAAACGAACTGGCTCCCTCGCCGGAATTAGCTCCGGTGCCGGATAATTCTTAGAAGGAGCATCGAGTATTGAAGACCCAAATCGCCCAAGGTAGCGCAACCGCGTCTCGCGTCGCACCTGCGTCGCACAAGCCGAAACGTCCAAACATTCTTGCGCCGCGAGGACGCGCTCACGCTACCCTTTTGCACAAAACCTAACCTCCTAGTTTTTAGCTTCTAACTCTTCTTAAACAATGCAAACGGCCTTCACAGACATTTTCATTAAACGACCCGTACTCGCGATTGTGGTCAGCTCACTGATCGTTATTGCCGGACTTCAGGCGGTCTCTTCGCTCACTGTGCGACAATATCCTCGCAACGAAAATTCCAAGGTCACAATCACAACAGCCTATGTTGGCGCTGATGCCGATCTGGTACGTGGCTTTATAACGACGCCACTGGAACGCGCAGTTGCTTCTGCAAACGGTATTGACTACATATCCTCACAAAGCTCGTTGGGCATCTCCACAATTACGGTTCGGCTGGAGTTGAACTACGATTCCACCAAAGCGCTTGCAGAAATCAGCGCTAAAGTTGATCAAGTCCGAAACGATCTGCCGCCGGAAGCTGAAGTTCCGATCATAACGGTTGAATCAGCTGCGACCGAATTCGCTTCGGCTTATCTATCGTTTACGTCCGACATATTGGAAGCTAACGAAATAACCGACTATCTGGTGCGTGTTATCCAACCACGGCTTACATCCGTGCCGGGCGTTCAGGAAGCCGAAATTCTAGGCGGTCGCACCTTTGCCATGCGTATCTGGCTCGATCCTGCGCGCATGGCTGCTCTTGGCATTTATCCGGCCCAGGTTCGGAATGCGCTCGCTTCGAACAACTACCTTTCTGCTGTAGGACAAACTAAAGGTAATCTCGTCACTGTGAATCTCACCACCAATACCGACCTAAATACAGTGGAGGAATTTGAACAGCTCGCCATCCTGAATCAGGGAGATACAATTATACGTGTTAAAGATGTGGCTACCGTCGAACTCGGCGGTGAGGACTATAATGCCGAAGTCCGCTTTTCCGGTCAAAAAGCGGTTTTTATGGGTATCTTTGTATTACCCAGCGCAAATACGGTTGATGTAGTTAAAGCAGTTCGTGCCGAGCTCGATAAGATCAAACAGGAGCTTCCGGAAGGTATCGAAGCGAATATTGGCTATGACTCTACCATCTATATTGAGGAGTCGATTGTTGAAGTCGTAAAAACCCTGATGGAAACTCTGTTTATCGTGATTGTGGTCATCTTCCTTTTCATGGGCCGCATCCGCACAGTCTTGGTGCCAATTATCACGATACCGATCTCATTAATCGGTGCGGTTTTTCTCATGCAATTATTCGGTTTCTCGATCAATTTGCTCACTTTACTCGCAGTTGTGCTCTCCGTTGGGATCGTCGTCGATGATGCCATTATTGTAGTTGAAAATATCGAGCGCCATCTGGAAGAAGGCATGCCGAGACTTGAGGCGGCATTGATGGGGGTTCGCGAACTTATTGGCCCTGTTATTGCGACCACTCTAGTTCTGGTTGCCGCCTATGTGCCAATCGCCTTTCAGGGAGGGCTAACCGGCTCTTTGTTTCGCGAGTTTGCGCTTACGCTATCCGGCGCTGTAGTTGTTTCGACCATCGTGGCGCTGGTACTGAGTCCAATGATTTCTTCAAAACTGCTCAAAAGCGGCAAACCAACTGGCCTCGCCCTGAAGATCAACAATGGATTCAATCTGCTCAAACGAGCTTATGGCAAAATCCTACGAACAAGTTTGCAAACGCGCTGGGTCATTTACACCAGTTGGGGGATCATAGTGTTTCTATGCCTGCCGATGTTTATTTTTTCGAGCATGACCAAAGAGCTTGCGCCAGCTGAAGACCAGGGCGTCATCTTTGGTATCGTCGATGCCCCGGCAAATTTTGCAATTGAGGAGACATCTCGTTTCACAGAACAAGCAAACGAGGCCTTTTTTAGTTTTCCGGAAACTGATTATAGTTTTCAGCTTACATTTCCAACCAGTGGATTCAGCGGCATGATCCTCAAACCTTGGAATCAACGTGACCGCACCGTTTTTGATCTGGTTCCGGAGGCACAGGCCATTTTTGCCAACATTTCCGGCATTCGATTAATCCCGGTTACCCCACCGGCGCTTCCTGGTGGCAGCGATTTTCCAGTAGAGTTTATCGTGGCCTCTACGGATGAACCGGCACAAATCCTTGAGTATGTTAATCAAATTAACGAAAAAGCGCTGGCAAGCGGCCTCTTTGCCTTCCCTCCTATCATTGATACTAAAATTGACCTTCCGCAGACTAAATTTGTCCTGGATCGAGATATGATCAGCGCGATGGGATTAAATCAGCGCGACATCGGAGCTGATCTTGGCGCATTGGTCGGCGGCAACTTTGTAAACCGCTTCAACATAGATGGTCGCAGCTACAAAGTCATACCGCAAATTCAGCGCACTGGACGTTTAAATCCCACACAATTACAGGACATTTACGTTAGAGGTCCGGAAAATGAGCTCATTCAGCTGAGTACGGTCGCTTCTCTTGAGGAAAGCGTACAGCCACGATCACTCAATCGTTTTCAACAGTTTAACGCCGTTAAAATGAGCGGTGTCTACATGGGTCCGCTTGATCAGGGATTAAAATTCCTTGAAGATACTGCCGCAGAGGTTCTGCCGGATGGCTACCGTATTGATTACACCGGTGAATCCCGACAACTCCGCAACGAAGGCAATAAATTTCTGCCGGTTTTTGGCCTGGCGCTTATCCTGATCTTCATGGCACTCTCAGCGCAGTTTAACAGTTTTCGAGATCCCTTCATTATCTTGATTGGTTCGGTACCGCTCGCTATGTTTGGCGCCTTGATTTTTACCTCGCTCAAAATAATTAGTCCGATGGTACCTTTCTGGACTGACGGCTGGACGACTTCACTCAACATTTATTCGCAAGTCGGGCTCGTCACCCTTATTGGGCTCGTCGCCAAAAACGGCATCCTGATCGTCGAATTTGCCAACCAGTTACAACAAGAAGGAAAGTCCAAGCTCGACGCCGTTCAGGAAGCCAGTGAAGTGCGCCTGCGCCCGATTCTCATGACCACCGTCGCCACCGTTGCCGGCCATTTCCCGCTGACTTTAGTCACCGGCGCCGGCGCCGAAGCCAGAAACTCGATTGGTCTGGTACTCGTCGGCGGCATGGCAATCGGCACCCTGTTTACTCTACTCTTCCTACCGTCAATCTACATGCTGATTGCGAAGGATCGAAGTAAGGAGAGCAAGTAATAGACCACCCCAGTTTATATGTTTCGAGAGGTTTTACAGTTGCACTCATAGTTCCAGTTTCTAACCACTAACTTCCAATACCCCATAGCCTTGCTGCGGGGATTTTTAATTAAACGCATACCTACATTATCCAGGTTAAAAATTGGACTTTATTTAAATCATACGCTTTATGACCATCTTCTACTATGAAAACAGCAATTTATCCAGGCTCTTTTGATCCGGTTACAAACGGCCACCTCGACGTTGTTGGTCGTGCACGAAACATATTTGACAATGTTATCATCGCCGTTGCCAACAATCCTGTAAAAAAGCCTCTGTTTAGCAGTTCTCAGCGTGTTGCGCTAATTCAGGAAAATTTAAAAGAACGTCCCGGAATCAAGGTAATCTCTTTTGATGGTTTGATTGTCGATCTTGCAAAAGAACTGAATGCCGTGGCCTTGATTCGAGGATTGCGCGCCATATCCGATTTTGAACACGAGTTTCAAATGGCACAGATGAACCGTCATCTGGAAGATACGATCGAGACCATTTTTCTAATGCCGAACGAGCGCTATTTCTTCACCAGTTCAAGTCTGGTCAAACAAGTATTTAAATTTACTGATCGAGAAAGACACCTGATTCCAGCGAACGTCCAGGCCGCACTTTCAAGAAAATTTGATCATTCGAGATAATCCTAGAAAGCAGTCGACTTAAGTTCTGCTTTGTAGCCCACGAATTGAACGAATAAAATGACTTCCAAAACTTCAAACTCAACTAGCAAGGTAGACAGCAAGCGCACGCTCGGCATTATTTTCCTAACTCTGTTCCTGGATCTGGTAGGGTTTTCAATTATCTTCCCGCTATTTCCCGCGATGCTGGACTACTACTTGCCGGAGAGCACACGCCATGGTGGCCTGCTAACTAAATTGGTCGAACCGCTCTTTAGATTGGCAGAAAGTAGTGGCGCTGAAAATCCCAGGTTTATGACTGCGGTACTTTTTGGCGGCATTCTTGGATCATTGTATTCGATACTACAATTTATCTTTTCACCACTTTGGGGCGCTTACTCAGACCGCGTCGGACGGCGTAAGGTACTCCTGATCACCATTGCCGGGCTAGCTCTCAGCTATGCTACTTGGTTTCTCGCGGCTTCCTTCTGGGTACTGGTCATTGCACGTATTCTTGGCGGTGTCATGGGCGGCAATCTTTCGGTCGCTACTGCAGTAGTTGCTGATTCGACAACACGGGAAAAACGCTCTGGTGGGCTGGCAATTATCGGTATCGCATTTGGGCTGGGATTCGTTGTCGGACCCGGAATCGGCGGACTATTGGCAAAGCTCAATCTTCTGGAATACTATCCTTCTTTGGAGCGTTTTGGAATCAATCCCTTCTCAATACCGGCCCTGGTTAGCTTTGCACTGGCATTATTAAATCTCGTTTGGGTGACCACGCGCTTCAAAGAGACATTGCCACCCGAAAAACGAAGTAAAGCAATCAACTACAAAGGGTTTTCTGTCTTTCAAATCTTCAAAAGCGCCTCACCACAGACGGCTCGTACCAATCTAATCTATCTGATCTACATGTTGGCGTTTAGTGGCATGGAGTTCACACTCAGCTTTTTGGCAGTCGAGCGCTTTTTATTCACACCCGCACAAAATGGAGGCATGTTTGTATTTATCGGCTTTGTGCTCATTCTGGTTCAAGGTGTTATCGTCCGGCGATTTGCCAACCCAATAGGAGAGAAAAACCTTGCTATTGCAGGACTGGTTTTGGGAGTTCTTGCATTTCTCTCCCTCTCCACCGCTGGCAACCTTGGCTTTTTCTTTAGCGCACTGACGCTAATGGCGTTTTCCATCGGCCTGATCTCGCCGACTATGAGTGCGCTGATTTCACTTTATACCCCAGAATCCGAGCAAGGCTCAGCGCTGGGAGTCTTTCGCTCTGCGGGTTCGCTGGCACGAGCGATCGGACCACTCTTGGCTGCACTCGTCTTCTTCGCATACGGCTCCAAAAGCGCTTATTTATTTGGCGCACTCATTATCATTCTTCCGCTTGCTATGGCTTTCAAACTGCCAAAACCCAGTAAGTGACACCACGTCTGAAAAGATTTGCAGATATTGAGTCGTACCCGAGGAAAGCGACATGACCAATCGAAATCG
>CAZUYZ010000106.1:0-13037 GCA_964624365.1 uncultured Puniceicoccaceae bacterium | reverse complement strand
TCAGCTTCGGTTTTGAACTCTGCTCGATAGGCAATTTGCGACCCACGAAAGCGAGCATCCGTCACCATGCGAAACTGGTAGGTGCGCCCGTCTCCTTTAACACGAAGCTTGACCGCAGAGTAGTTGGAAAAATCTGACATTTCTGTCTGCGAATAGATTTGAGCAAAACCGCCATTATTCTCCAGTGAAAGCACTCCGGAAAAATGCAGTTCACCATTATCAATCTCAGCTTTGCCCAAGGAGACACCACCCATTACTCCATCATTCTGAGCCGTTCATCCAGGTTCTTCGAAAGAAACGTCAAACGTGCGAATAAGTTCCATAGAAGAAAGTTCAGCATTTAAAAATGCGAGCGGAAACAAAACAAAGCATATATTCAGCAAAAGAAGAGTTTCCGAATGAATCATCTGAAATAAAGATCGGCACGATTTAGAGTTCCCAGAGTTTGGAAATAGGCACGGCAAGAATGCTCATCTCTTTGTAAAGGGGAAGTATTGCTTCACCATCATAAAACACAATTCCTACTTGGAAGCGCTCACCTGCAATACTCGCCAGTTTGAGCAATCCTTTGGCATCATCTCTACTGACACTTGAGCCAGCCTTGATCTCGACACCCCAGATCAGCTGTCTGGACTCGATGACGATATCGACTTCGGTCTTATCCCGATCCCGATAGTGGTAAAAGCGCGGCGAACGCGGCATGCAGTCGGCCATCGCGATGAGTTGTTGGAGAACGAAAGACTCAAGTAGATGCCCAAAGCGTGACCGCTCCTCATTCCAATTCCTCGAATCAAGCTCACCAAGGGTGGCGGCCAGCCCACTATCGACAAAATGGATCTTGGGTGTTTTGACTAGACGTTTGCTGCGGTTGTTGTGCCACGCTGGAAGCAAGCGGATGAGAAACAAACGTTCGAACAGGGTAAGATAGCGATCAACCGTCGCTCGCGAGTGTCCGAGCACCTGAGAAAGGGCACTTTGATTGAGGAGCTGTCCGGTACGGCTTTCGAGAAATGAGAGAAGCCTAATTAAGTCACTGCCATCCTTGACTTCAGCGATGTCCCGAATGTCGCGCTCTACAATGGATTGAACATAATTACGTTTCCAGCGGTCGGCACGTTCGAGATCGCGCTTTATAGACTCCGGATAGCCACCTGCGACCAGCAATCCCGGCAATTCTGATGGCCTCGGAGTTCCGGAAGCCGTGATCTTTGGCGTCAGATTGCCTGCCATGAACTCCGCCAGAAACCTTCCCGGTGAGCTGCGAATTTCGGAAATGATGAGTGGATGTAAATAGAGGCACTCCATCCGGTCCGCAAGTGAATCCGCTAGCCGAGGAAGCTGCAGCAGATTTGCTGATCCCGTAAGCAGAAAACGGCCCGGCTTTCGGTTGGCATCCACGCTACGCTTGATCGCCAGCGATAACTCCGGCGCACGCTGCACCTCGTCGATTGCCACCTTCTCCGGCAGGTCGTCCACAAAACCCTGTGGATCTGTCATAGCAAGATCCAGATACGCCTTGTCATCCAGACTGACATAGTATCTCCCAGGTTCGCAATGCCGCGACAAAGTAGACTTGCCACACTGACGAGGCCCCAGCAAGCAAACCACCGGAGTATCAGCCAACGCAGCCTCCAAGGCTCTGCGCAAATGGCGTGGCAGGTAACTTTGTTCTGGAACTGGAATGATCATCCTTGGCTGATTGCTACTTTAGCCCTCGGCTAATTGCAACATGAAACTCCGGCTAATTGCTACATGGAACAGAATAAGATGCTTTTTAATTCACTACAGGATTTCACATGGCCTTTTCGTGAATGCGCTCCCAGCTTAAGTTATATTTGCTCAAGTACTTTCGAAGGCGGTCTGCGTCGTTGTTGGTTTTGCGTTTAGAGCGAGAAACGTTAAAGAGTTTACGGCCGGCCTCTGATAAACTTTTAGAATTTTCACAAGTTTCAATAACGGCTGCAAGTTGCGGTTGATCAAAATAATCAAGGGATGCTATTTCTTCCGTTAAAAAAACTTTGCTGAGTACGCTAATCTCAGGGGTAATATTGGTGTTTTCTTCGCGCCAAAGTTTTTTTAATTTCTCAATTTCTTTAGAGACTATTTGGGTGCTAATACGCTTGCCTCCGGCAAAAGTAGCCATGCGTGTAATGGATGCGTTGAGATCACGAAAATTGCCCGACCATGAAGCATCACGACTTTCGGCAAATTTTTGGTATTTGTGTAAGGACTCTTTGTTGAAGCGAACAGTACGTCCGTTTTCTTTAGCAAAGCGGTCAAGTTCGTAGTTTATGTTTGGAGCGATGTCTTCTCTTCGGTCTTTGAGCCCCGGCAACTCGAAAGTCCAAAGGTTAATGCGAGCAAGCAAATCACTGCGAAATCGACCTGCCTGCACTTCTTTTAAAAGATCTCGATTAGTTCCGGAGATAAGCTGGAAGTCGCTCATTTTTTCAGCATCAGAGCCCAGAGGAAGAAAGCGTTTTTCTTCGAGTGCACGCAACAGCATGGCTTGTTCATCCAGTCCGAGTTCTCCAATCTCATCAAGAAAAACGATTCCTTTGTTCGCGGTGAGTAGTAAGCCAGGACGATCGTTCAGTGCGCCAGTGAAAGAGCCTTTGATATGGCCGAAGAGCGCTGACATGGCCGCATCGCCGCGAAGAGTTCCGCAATTTACCTCTACAAAGTTTCCATTTACTTGGCTGCGGCTTCTCTTTAATTCATAGATTTTGCGAGCGAGTTGAGACTTTCCAGCGCCGGTAGGGCCCATTAGAAGAATCGGATTTTTTGAGTTTATTGCGATACTTTCAATTTCTTCGATCATTGCGTTGAAAGTCGCGTTATGTGTCTCAATTCCAGACTTTAGAAATGCCAGACTTTCCAACTGCTCTTTAGCAAATCGGGCGGCGATTTGATCATAACAGGCAAGGTCGAGATCAATCACGGAGTAACTCCCCCGAATTTCGTGATTCGGACGTTTAGGCGGAGATGTCTGAATAAGCTTTCCAGGTAATAAGCGTGATTCCGCTAGCAGAAAGAGGCAAATCTGACAAACATGTGTCCCGGTAGTGATGTGAACATAGTAATTTTCTTCGTCCAAATTGAATTCGTAGGCACGGACGAAATCGTAGAGCGCTGCGTAGACCATCTGAAAATCCCAGGGATCCCCGAATTTGACAATATGCCGGTTGATTTCCGTTTCAGGTGAAATGCTCTGCATATCGGCCTGAGTAGAAATACCCAGAGTATCAAAATTTGGCTCATGCAACAGCTCGAAACGATCAACAAGAAAATCTTCCTGCTGACAGAGTGCAACGTTTGGCCGCCACTTTTCCCATCTTTGATGTGGACGCGCTCCATCAAGTTGAGTTCCCAGGAGGCTGATGATTACATTCTTTTTCATATATAGATAAATATAAATTTATAAATAAATATAAAGTAAATGTGATTTTTGATTATTTTAAAAAGACTTCAAAATCAATCAAATAAAATATAAATTTTTTAAATAATTCTTGATTAGTGATTTATGAAATTAAAATAAATTTTAAAAAAATTGGCATGATGTTTGCTTTAGTATAAACCAAGTCGAACAAATCGAATGAAACAAACTACAAACAAAGGAACACAAATGGCTAACAAAACTCTTTTCAAAAGCTCACGAGGTCGGCAGCTTCCTGCTGCAAATACCAGAAATGAAGCAGGTGGCTCAGCATACGTCTTGGGTGCAAAGCAGGAACTGGCACAATACGTAATAACTGGTTGCGCAAATGGAACTTACTATGCTTCCGCGCAGGAACAGTTGGACAAAGTATTAAAGCTTTGTTCCGAGGTAAGTGATACCTTCATTGCACAGCTTGCAGTTTATGCCCGCAAACGAGGTTACATGAAGGATATGCCCGCTTTGCTATGCGCAGTACTTACTACGCGCGATGCCCGCGTCTTCGACTGGGTTGCGCATGATGTTATCGATAACGTTAAAATGCTTCGCAACTTCGTGCAGATCATGCGATCCGGGATTGTTGGTCGTAAGTCTCTGGGAACGCGGCCCAAGCGTTTTATCCAGGAGTGGCTGTTCCGTCAATCGGATGAGGCCTTATTCCGCGGGTCGGTTGGGCAAAATCCTAGCTTAGCAGATATTCTCAAAATGGTGCACCCAAAGCCTGCGACTGATTCACGGGCAGCGCTCTATGCTTATTTGATTGGCAAGGAATGTGATGCTTCAAAATTGCCTGAACTAGTCCGGAAATACGAAGCCTTCAAGGCTCAACTTACAGATGGCGCCGTAAACTCTACCCGTTCAGATGACCGATCCATCTCTACCGTTCTTTCCAAGTTGTTTAAAAAGACGCCTGATTTAGGACAGCAACCAGAGGTGCCTGATGTGCCTTTTCAGATGTTGACTTCCTTGCCACTTTCTTCTCGTGAGTGGGTGGAGATTGCCTGCAATGCCGGATGGCAGATGACGCGCATGAACTTGAATACCTTTGCCCGCCATGGAGTATTTAAGGTGAGTCAGATGAAGCAAGTGATTGCAGCTCGTTTGGCAGACCGCAAAAAAGTGAGTCGCGCACGCGTTTTTCCCTACCAGTTACTTGCCTCATATATGGCTGCTGGAAAAGATATACCGCACGCCGTAAAAGAAGCACTGCAGGATGCGATGGAATTTGCAGTTGAGAATGTACCTTCCGTGGATGGACAGGTATACATTTGTCCAGACTCTTCGGGTTCAATGGGTTCTCCTGTGACTGGTTATCGCAAAGGATCGACGAGTTCCGTAAACTGTGTACAGGTCGCTGCTTTGGTTGCCGCTGTATTTCTGAGACAGAACCGTTCAGCGCGCGTTCTTCCGTTTCATGATCGTGTGATTTCTGTAGACCTAAACGCTCGAGACAGCATCATGACCAATGCAATGAAGCTTTCCTCACTTGGATGGGGCGGAACCAACTGCTCTGCACCGTTGGCCGAGTTAAACAGAGAAAAGGCGCAAGGAGACCTGGTTATCTTCGTCTCGGACAACGAGTCCTGGGTAGATCATCGGCATGGTCGCGGAACAGCAATGATGCAGGAATGGAATATATTCAAACAGCGCAACCCAAAGGCACGTTTGGTCTGTATTGATATTCAGCCTTACGGAACCACGCAGGCAGCTGAGCGAGAAGATATTCTCAATATTGGTGGATTCTCCGATCAGGTATTCCAAATCATAACAGACTTCGCGAATGGATCATTTGACGACGGTCACTGGGTCAAAGTCATCGAATCCGTGAAGCTCTAAAATCAATTCAGCGGGACCATAAGGGTCTCTATGGTCCCGCTTTTGTTCTTTCTTAAATTTCTTTTCGTTCCGCACAAATGCAGTTGGGACTACATAGGGTACATCGGTTGCAGGTTCGACTCCTGCCTCTTGCAAAGGCTGCTGGAGTAGCTCAATGGGTAGAGCAATGTAAAGATGTCTCAACAAATCTCTGGTTGTGCGGACATGCAGGCAATTTTCGGTATACGAATGCGGATGGAACTACATCGTTGTAATCGACCATGTCGCGGGTTCGAGCCCCGCCTCTGGCTTAAGTTACGCTGGAGTAGCTCAGTAGGTAGAGCAGGACCGTTTCATCAAAATTTGTCGTATACCAAGACTTTTTGGCAGAATGCTTCCGGGACTACATAATCACTATAGTTAAATCACTATCGAGGCGTCTCGGTAAACTCTGGTCTGCCATCCATTTTTCAGTGAATGCCCGAAGGAACTACATTGGTAAAAGAGCTATTGGCTCGATACAGGTTCAAATCCTGAAGACAGTGTTTTACACCGTTTTACGTTTCTTCAAAATTAGTCACTGACACGCTTCTCAACCAAATCACATCAATAAAAAAGTAGTTTTCATATACAATGAAGACGAAAAAAATCGTATAAATTATTACAGATATCCATGAATACAAAAATTTTACATATCGACGGCTCGCAGGGTGAAGGCGGCGGCCAAGTGCTACGTACATCCCTGGCTCTGTCATTAATTACCCAAATGCCAATCTGCATCGAAAATATTCGAGCTAAACGAGCGAAGCCGGGATTGCTGCGACAACATCTGACGGCGGTCAGAGCTGCGTCAGAGATCGGTAATGCCATTGTTGAAGGAGATGCAATTCGTTCACAGAGCTTAACATTCATTCCCGGAAAGGTCGCTGGCGGAGATTATAAATTCAGTATCGGCACCGCAGGCAGCACTTTGTTAGTTTTACAGACAGTTCTACCACCTTTGATACTGGCAGATGCCCCATCCGTTATCGAAATTGAGGGAGGCACACACAATAGTATGGCTCCGTCCTTTGACTATATCGAACGTGTGTTTCTGCCTTTGTTGAAAAAGATGGGCTGTGATATTAATCTGTACCTTGAGCGTGCCGGTTTCTATCCGGCCGGTGGAGGTAAAATTCGAGTTGAGATAACTCCTGCAAAGAGTCTCAAGCCGGTGAAAATTCTAGAGCGTGGCGAATTGGTGGCGATTCGGGCATATGCTGTCCTGTGCAACCTGCCTGATGAAATTGCACAGCGTGAACTCAAGATACTCACCGAAAAACTGGAACTCTCAATGGATGAAGTGCATATTCAGCGATACGATGATGCATTGGGCGCAGGTAATGTGCTTAGCATCAAGTGTTGCAGCCAATCGATAACAGAACTGTTTACTGCCTTTGGTGAAAAAGGACTGGCGGCAGAAGAAGTTGCAAAAAAGGCGCTAAAAGAAGTTCAGCGATACTTAAAATCCAATGCACCAATAGGTGACTATCTAGCGGATCAACTCTTACTGCCAATGGCGTTAGCTGAAAACGGAAGCTTTCGCACAACATCTCTCAGCCGTCATTTTACAACAAATCAAGCAATCATTCAAAAGTTTCTGGACGTAAACATTAGCACAAAACGCGAAGACCGACTCAGCTGGTTGGTCGAAATTAACTAAGTAAACCCTTCTTTAATTATGAAAACAGATGACCTAAAAAAACTGGGCATACCTTCGGGTGAGCCCACAAAATTAGCCTTTAAAGTAATTAAGGCACTCGTTGAACAAGGAATACATACGGACGAATTCTCGATAATTCTGAGTAAGGTAGTCGAAAATCCAACAACGTACGTCGACCATGAGACCTTTGGCGCTTTTGCAACTGTAATGGATGGCAAGCGTTACCTACCGCGCGATGAACCTGCGCCCTACCATCAATGGGGCGATGATTTGGAGCCTCAATCGGTTGCACAAATGTCAAACGCATGCAATCTACCGGTATCAGTTGCAGGCGCTTTGATGCCGGATGCACACCTTGGTTATGGATTGCCGATTGGTGGTGTGCTGGCGACAGATAATGCAGTCATTCCTTACGCAGTCGGCGTGGATATTGCCTGCCGTATGAAGATGACAGTGCTTGATATCCCTGTATCCGAACTGGATGATACTCGTGGAATTGGTCGTTTAACAAATGCGATCGAAAACGAGACACGCTTTGGTATTGGAGCAAAGTTTAAACGGAAGCGTTTGCATGATGTCCTGGACCGTGATTGGACAGTTTCGCCCGTAACTCATCAAAATAAAGACAAAGCATGGAGCCAGTTAGGAAGTAGTGGAAGTGGCAATCATTTTGTTGAATTTGGCCTATACAACACGAGTGATGCTTCGCTGGGACTTGAGCCCGGTAAAGTGTACTTGGCACTCTTAAGTCATAGCGGAAGCCGTGGAACCGGAGCCGCTGTTGCGGCCCACTATAGTAAGCTTGCACAACAACTACATCCTGAATTACCCAGAGAGCTACAACACCTTGCCTGGCTGGATATGGATACAGAACATGGTCAAGAGTACTGGGCTGCAATGGAATTGATGGGCGAATATGCCGCTGCCAATCATGCGTGCATACATCGTCACATAGCAAAGCATCTCTGTGCAGAAGTACTGATGGATCTAGAGAATCATCATAACTTTGCCTGGAAGGAAAAGCACTTTGGCAGGGAAGTGATTGTTCACCGCAAAGGCGCGACACCTGCCGGAGAAGGCGTGATGGGCATTATCCCCGGATCAATGGCAACGCCGGGCTATGTGGTGCGCGGAAAAGGCAATGCACAATCACTGAACTCTGCATCTCACGGTGCAGGTCGTGTAATGAGCCGAAAAAAAGCCTCGCAGAACTTGAACTGGCAAGATGCAAAACAATTTCTTGATGAGCGTAACGTGCACTTAATTTCAGCAGGCTTGGATGAAGTGCCTTTTGTCTACAAAAACATTGACGAAGTAATGGCAAACCAGTCCGATCTCGTTGAGATCGTTGGTCGTTTTGATCCACGTCTTGTAAAGATGGCCCCCGCCGGCGAACGGCCAGAGGACTAGGTCTTGTGGGTGGCAAAAATTCTTTGCTGCCCTGTTCATATAGGTAATACAAATAAAAGAAACTCGTCCATTCTAACTGCTGGCGATTGATTCGGAATAAAAATGAGAACCTTAGATCAGTTGCTTTCTGACTTTCGTAACCGCGTGATCTTCGAATCAGTGGTTGGTAGTCAGGCTTATGGAACGGCTTTAGCGGATAGTGATGAAGACATTAAAGGTATCTATGTTATTCCTAGTTCTGAATATCTTACGCTGGATCCACTGCCAACTCAACTTTCTGATTCCAAAGGCGATATTGTATACTACTCTTTGATTCGCTTTCTGGAACTCGCCCGCAATGCAAACCCCAATATTATCGAATTGCTTTTCATGCCAGATAAGTGCGTACGTCGTCGGACGTCTGCTTTTGACTTGTTAGAAGGAGCTCGTTCTATTTTTATCACAAAGCAAGTTTACGATTCACATGTTGGTTACGCACATGCACAGATTAGAAAAGCACGTGGACAAAACAAATGGGTTAACAATCCACAACCAAAAGAAAATCCTAGATTGGAGGATTTTTGTTGGCTGATTTCGTATCCTACGAATGATACGAAAGAGATGCCTTATCGCCCCAAACTGATCGAGTCGACAGGTATTTCAATGGGCGAATGCCACGTAGCGGCTTTAGAGCATAGCCCAAATATGTACCGCATCTATCATTACGGTAAGTCTGCGCGTGGAGTGATTCGCGGCGGGAAGATCGTTTGTGAATCGATACCTATCGATGACGAAGTCGAAAAGTGCCTGGGGTTGCTTTGCGTTAACGAAAATGCTTTTAAGCGTGCGGTATGCGACCATAAAAACTATTGGGAATGGCGGAGAAATCGAAATGAAGCGCGCTGGCAAACTCAAGAGAGTGGTCAGATCGATTATGACGCAAAAAATCTAATGCATACTTTTCGCCTACTGTTGAGCGCTAAATCTATCCTTAAGTATGGAGTCCCTAAAGTACTTTTTGAAGGCGAGTCCTTAAAGTTTTTAATGGATATTCGTTCGGGGCTGTATGACTATGAAAAATTGATAATTAAGGTGGAATTAATGGTTGAAGAGTTGAAAGAACTTAAAGATCAGTGCGATCTACCCGAAAAGCCGAATAAAGCTAAACTCACAACGCTGCTTCGGGATGTCATAGAGTGTGCGATGGCAGACGAAAGTAAGTAAAATGAGTATGAATCAGAATGTTAGAAAAGTAATTCAAGATATTGAATGTGAGCGTAACATTCGTGTTCTTTTTGCTTGTGAATCTGGGAGCCGAGCATGGGGTTTTGCTTCCCCAAACAGCGATTATGATTTACGTTTTATTTACGCTCATGAGCAATCCTGGTATTTAGAGCTTCAGGAAAAACGCGATGTAATCGACCTCATGTTGCCGAACGAACTTGATCTTGTCGGCTGGGATTTAGCCAAAACTTTACGTCTTTTTGCAAGTTGTAACTTGGCTCTAAATGAGTGGCTGGATAGCTCGGTTATTTACTGGCAGAAGGAGAAATTTCGCCAAGATTTACTCAAGCTTGTTCCCGAATTCTTCAAGCCAAGGAAAGCAATTCACCATTACCTTAGCATGGCAAGAGGTGTGTCAAAGGACAATTTTGATGGTAATCGAATCAAGATCAAAAAACTATTTTATATCTTAAGGCCACTTTTCGCATGTTACTGGATCAAGGAAAATGGATCTATGCCACCGACACTTTTTCAGATAATGATAGATCAAAAGCTAGCAAAGTCTGATATCTTATCTGTGATTGGAGAAGTACAAAAACAGAAAGAAGTCGCATTGGAGAATGAAGTGATTGAGATCCCCGAAAGCATTAAAACTTGGATCGATAAAAGCATTACACATTTTGAGGAGACGGAAAGCAGTTTTTCGTCAGGGGATAAATCTAATTGGGATGAGTTGAATGAAATTATGCTAGAATGGAGTGTATGACTTTGCATTAAACGAACTTGCTGTAACTTGAGCAAATTCGATAGATTCAGATGAGCCTTGAAGAAGAAAGTTATGCGTTGGAAGCTAGAAATTAGTTGCTAAACAGTAGTGTCTAAAACATCTGAAATCTATCGCTATTTTGGTGTTGTGCTCAATCTGTGAAAATCTGCGGACTTAGTTTTTGGTCGTCTGCGCTGTTGACGTAATTTGAGTAAAATGCTCTTCATTGAAATGCCGAAAAAGAAACAAGACGATTTAAGTAAGGCAGAGATTAAGATTCCGAGAGAATTAATCGAAATTTAAGAAAAGAGCACGACATGGGCATAGAGCTATTCAATAAACTTAAAGATTCGATTCGCCAAGGTCTTGATGCGTGTCGCGACGAAATATCCTGAGCAAGTTTTAGAATGCGCGGGGGATGCATCACCTTATAATAAAAGATAATGCCGTTCTTAAAATCAGTCAGGCTAAATGGAGTGGGCGAAAGCTATCCTTTTGAGATCCCTTCGATCCGATCATTGTTGAATTCCAGTCTGGAATTACATTCCAAAGTAACCTTTCTCGTAGGGGAAAATGGAAGTGGGAAATCGACACTCTTGGAGGGGATTGCCGATAAGTGGGGCTTTGCTTTGCAGAGTGGTAATCGTAGTCAAAGCCTGGGGCTGCGTAATTATGAGACGGCGCTGGCTCATGAACTGATGATTTCTAAGACAATAGGAATTCGACCGATGGATGGTTTTTTTCTTCGAGCTGAGAGTTTGTATAATTTTGCCACACAATTGGAAGAGTTGGAGCAGCAGCCATTCTGTGCGAGTGGTTACTTCGCTTACGGCGGCAAATCGCTCCATGAGCAATCTCATGGGGAGTCGTTTTTTTCTATCTTTATGAATCGTTTTGATGGGCATGGACTTTTCATGCTGGATGAGCCTGAGGCGGCGCTTTCGACGAAACGCCAGATGTCTTTTCTAGTTCGTCTGCATGATCTGTGCGAGGACTCGAGCCAGTTCATCATAGCAACGCATTCTCCGATACTATTGGCCTATCCTGAGGCTGTTATCTATGAGTGCAGTGAAGATGGGATTCGGCAAGTCGACTATAAGGAGACGGAAGCGTATCGACTCACAAAGCGTTTCATTGATGAGCCTGAACAGATGATTCATCGGCTTCTGGAGAGTGATTAATTTGGCAGTAGGCTGAAGCGGGAGGCTAATACCAAATCTAAAAAGGTATGAGAACTTTAGATGTTGTAGCCACGGCGCTCAGTCGCCGTGCGATTTGTGCCTTTTTTGAAACGCCTCGACAGAGCGAGGCGACTACAACGCAGACCTTTTTAGATTTGGTATAAGACGCAAAGTCTATGCAGATGTTCTTGCTTTGTTGCCTTTGAAGTAGATTTCAAGATAGACTAACTCGATTGTTTTGCCGTCGTAATAATAGATGACTCGCAATGAGGAGCCTTTGAGGCAGCGACACATCATACGCGTTTTGAAAATAAATTTTTCACCCTCTTGTTTGAGTATGACCCAATGCTTCGAGCTATTACCCGTAGGTTGATCCTCCAGCACGTCTTTGAACACATCAAAGTCGGCGGGTAGTGTTTTGTATTTCTTTTGGAGCTTTTTAAACTCTTTCTGGAAGGCCTCTCCTTCGATAATCTTCATGATTCAACGATTTAGAGCGGCTCATATTCACGCACGGAAAAACGATCCGGGCGGTAAAATACGTGCTCATATTCGATGTTTCCTCGGTCTTTGGCTAGTCGCCAAGGGGTATCTTCGTGGCTGAGTTCGGAAAGCTGGGTTGCGGATAAATCACTATAGCGATCTAGAACCGAGTTGACTAAGATCGGGCTTAAGCATTGGGAGGTATTTCTTCTGGGTGAAGGTGAAGTGCTTGGCTTTAACTTTATCGACTAGGTCAGTTGCTACCATCTCGTCGACTACGACTTTAAATTCTCTAGGTGTTGGTCCGTGCGTATTTTTGATATAGGTAAGGCCCATTAATTCTACAGTGTTAAGTTGGAGGGCAACGCTCCGTCGTTGCCGCAGTACCAATGCCAACGTGCGGAAATGACGGAGCATTTCCCTCGTGTGCCCGGCATGGGCATGAACTAATCATATGAAACGAAATGATCGGAAACAGTGACAATAACCGTAGTGAAAGACAAGGCGGGTCTCGTGAGGGACTCAGCACGAAAGAAGTCTGTAGCAAAGGCACGACCGTAGGAACACGAAACGGCTATGAGGCTAGGTACGAGCGATGAGTGTGCGAGGAAACACGAAATCCAAGTGTCACCGAAAGGCGTATCTTGTAGAGCCGTGCGGCACGGGCCGAAAGTTCATGCACCTTACCCGGGGAGGCCTGCTGGTTAAGAGACCGGCAGGAGTCAGCAGAGGCCATAGTAGTGAGGACGCCTGTGGAAACATGGGAAGAGCGAAGGGCCAAAGAACCAAGAGAGAGCAATCGACCGACCGTCTTGCTGTTAGCAGACGCGTACCCAAAGCAAACGGAGGAACACGTCATTTGGGCGTGCCCAGCGTCCAGGATCGTGTGATCCAACAAACCATCCATCAAAAGCTCAGTGCTTACTGCGAGTGCTTCTTTAGCGAACACAGCTATGGATTCCGCCCAAACCGCAGTGCCCACGATGCGGTACGAGCGGCTCAAGAGTATGTCCGGCAGGGTAAACGCTACGTGGTGGACAT
>CAZUYZ010000105.1:0-3799 GCA_964624365.1 uncultured Puniceicoccaceae bacterium | reverse complement strand
GCAGTGGCAAGATGTGCCGCTTGTAATTGAGGTAAACAGAGGTGAAACCAGCGGCTTTGAGTAGTTCTTGTTTGCTGCGTGGTGCGCTCTCTGCCGCCCTGAGTATTGCTTTCACTTGCTCATCAACTTGCTCATCAACTTGCTCACCGACTTGCTCATTAACTTGCTCACCGACTGGATCCAACCGAGCCCCCGACTCTAGCCTGGAGACTGGAGCCTTGTTAGGTAGATCCGTCGAGAGACTAAGCGGCAAGGTCAGCAGGCTTCTTCCTTTTTCGGTAAGCCGGTATTTTTGCAAGCGGCTAGTGGGTTTTTCGGGGAGGGTGCGTTCGATGAGCTCTTGTTTCAGCAGTGGCAAGATGTGCCGCTTGTAATTGAGGTAAACGGGTGTGAAACCAGCGGCTTTGAGTAGTTCTTGTTTGCTGCGTGGTGCGCTCTCTGCCGCCCTGAGTATTGCTTTCACTTGCTCATCAACTTGCTCACCAACTGGGCTCAACTGGGGCCCCGACTCTAGCCCGGAGACCGAAGCCTTATTGGTTGGGTCCATCGAGAGACTGAGCGGCAGGGTCAGGCGAAAGCCTTCGCGGGTGTCTTCGAAGAGGGGCTGGGCTCCGTTTGTGTAGGCGGGGAGGTATTTATGGATATTGATGACGCCGGAGCCGAGTTCGTCGAAACGACCTAGCTGAATCATGAATTTGCAAATCGACGGGTTTTTCGGATGGGAAGCGAGGTTGTCCGGAGTGATGGGCTGGTGAAAATACTGGGTGGCCGGGTTGTCAAGGATGACGCGATCTTCGTAAATCATCAGACGCCCGGGCGAAGCATTACGATAGTCGCGGTGGGCAATGATGTTGGAGATGGCCTCGCGGAAGATCCGCTCGCGCAGACTGATACTGATATCTCCCTCAAGATAGAAGGGGTCGTTTAGATGTTTTTCGACGAAGCTCATCATCTGGTCGTAGGCGTCGATCAGGTTGGTCCGGATGATGAGGCGGTCGTCATAGCGGTCAAGGCGACGGCGGCGCAGAAGGCAGTCGAACTTGTAGGCGGGAGCGGCCCGTTGAATAGCGAGGTCATTGCCGAAAAGTAGAACGGCGGCAAGCGTCAGCACGGGAGCGGCCGGTGTGGAAGATTCGGCATAAAGCCCGGCGACGTGCAACAGCTCGTTATCGGTGAGCGAAAGCCAGGGATGTTTCTGATTGCGGGCTCGCATGAGTTTCCGTGCTTTCTCAAAGAGGTCAGGCCGCAGATCCTGCATGGAGCAAGCTGGTAGTGGAGTCTGCTCGGGAAAGATGCCGAGCTTGCGGTTGAGCAGCCCGGCTAATTGATGCGTGCTTTTTACCCGATAATCGCCGTCCTCGCTACGGAGATAAATTTCGCCGTTGTGTTTGTGGATCTGGGAGCTGAGAGGAACTTGCAAAAGGATGACAGTCTTGCCCTCACGCGTTTCTTCTTTGGGGAAAAGAAGGTAAGGCGGATCAAGCTTTTGGGGGTTGTTGGAAATGTCGGCAATCTGCCGCTTCAACCGGGCAACGGCCTCCGGCTCGACGCCAGTGACCCTACCATCGTCACGGATGCCTAAATAGACGGCGCCGCCGTCGGTGTTGAGAAAAGCGCAGACCGAATCGAAAAGGCTCTTGGGCAAGGTATTCCGAGCCTCTTTGTATTCGACGTGCAAATCTTCGGACATGGTTTGGCTTATGCTGTGGCTGGCGAAGGTTTGCGTTAATTCATCCTTATTGCTTACAATGTTTAAGCAATTTTCCAGATGATGGCTTCTTCCAAAGTGTTTCCCTGAAATTCATCTAGTCTACCGAGCAATTCATTGATAACAACCTTGCAGTCGTAAGACTTGTCTCTACCGGCTTCTGTTTCTCCTCGTAGCCAATCCTGAACCGCTTGTAAATCAGATACTGGATTTGCTTCTGTTTCTCCGCTCAGTTTAAAAAGCGCAAATTCGCTAACAAATTTTTCAGCGAGCAATTGCCCTCTCTTTTTTGTAGAATTGGTCCTTTTCTGGATTTTTAAACCTTTTCTTGCAGACTGATTTGCTTTTGAAAAAAGTTTTATTTGCGCTGTTTTTTCAGAAATGGTGTAAGCATGCTCAATACAGCTTTGAGCCAAATTATGAAGGGCCGTGGGCAACTGATCTGCGTCGCCAATCGCTGATTTCATCTCAACCCCTTTTTCGGTATACTGAACACTCTCTTTCAGAAGATTTACTTGTCGAAATGCAATGCCCATGTTGACGAACAAGCTGCTCAGCTTAGCTTGATTTACGCCAGGGATCTCAAGCGCTTTTTTGTAACTATCTAAAGCTCCCTCCGGATTTCCTTCCCACTCTTCGTAATTGGCCAAGACATTGAACAGGTTGAACGTACGGTTGCTATCGCGAATGGAATCAAACTTAGTATTTAGATTCTCGCTGGCATCTTCACATGCTTCTCGACCTGTAGAGCGATACTCTTCCAAACGTCCGCTAACAATCGTCCATGCAATATCTAAATTCAGATCAACAATTGATTCCAAGCCGAGTTCTATTTTACCGCTTTTCCAGTCATCACGAATTCCCAGCATGGATTTGACCGACTCCTCATACTTTCCTTCGCTTTCACTTACCCGTGATTTTCCCATTTTTCCTTTCAGAGGAAAAATTGTTTCAACATAGTCGAGCGCTTCTCGCGAATAATTATACATCCCAGCTCGTTCAAAGATATTGGTTAATTCCAATAGCTGCTCGACTCCAATAATACGGTAAATCTCTTCGCTGAAACTTTCCTCATCAGTCGTATTTTCAATGATTAATTCCCAGTAATATTTAAAGACTTTGTATTGTTCTGATTTGCTTATCAGTTTGATAAAAAAGCGAATCGCAACCAGACGATCCTGATTGTATATGCTGTGATTTTCCAAGATCCCATTAAGTTTCAGCGCAGCAACGGGATCGTCCAGTGACTTTGTTAAATCGACCAGCTCCGCTTGCAAAAAAGAAACCATATATCGCATCTCACGCTTCACTTTTTGTAGCTCGGATTGAACAACTTTTTGGCTTAGATCCCAGACATCGCTGTTGTAACGCAACCCTGTTGATAAAATGCCGTAATCGTTAAGACAGCGACTGGCGAATAAGTCGGTGGAAATAAGTCTTGTAAGATCTTTATCGGAAAACAGTCGTTCCTTGAACCGTTTGACAATGATTTGAACCAAGCGCAATGAAACAGCGCTATTCAGGGAACCTTCCCCTTCAGACTGCTCTGATTTTAACCACCGGGGAGATAAACTTGCAGAAGAAGAGAAAACATACACCGCCAGCATATTTCTTTCCCAATTGGCCAAGTATTCGTATGGAATCGGTGTGTGAGCAATTGCATTGTCTTTCTCAACAACCTGATCCTCCCAAGTTAGTTCTTCGCCAACAATTTCGTGGATGTAGTTCTCTAATAGATGTCTCTCGTCAATTCGAATATGGTAATGCATCTCAAGACCTGCATCGAAAAGAGACGGTATCAAACTCCTTTCCACCCAATCTAATTCTTCATTGGATAGATCCGGATTCCACACCTCAACAGACGTTACGTGGTTCCTTGATTTCAGAAAACGTGTCGTCGCTGCCAAACGTTTTCTGAGCTGATTACGATTAGAAAAACGTTCGTTCAAAGCCTTTATAAAATTTTCCTGTTCACCGCTGAAAATAACCGGGAAAAAATAAATAAACAAAGCCGCTAACAAGCCCGTAAGAATCGCCGCCTGATGCATGGGAATTCCATAGATCGTCATTGAGTTTTCACCCAAAAAGGCC
>CAZUYZ010000104.1:0-31908 GCA_964624365.1 uncultured Puniceicoccaceae bacterium | reverse complement strand
TTCATTGAAATTTTAGTTAGATCCGAACCAGTACTTTTAAAGTTCAGCTTTTTCAGACAGCTCTGTGTTGGCTTGTTCCTCTACTTCAAGAAGTTGTTCTAGTTTGGTGAACCGATCGGATTCGGCAGGCTGCTCTTCATCCTCAACTTGCTCCTCTTCTGAAAGCTCCTCTTTTTCAGAACGCTTTTCCTTTTTGGATTGTTTCTTTTGTTCTTTAAGCTCTTTTACACGCTTAGCTTCTTTGATTGCTTCAACTTCAGCTCTAACAGGATCAATTTCATCTTCTCTTTTGGATTCTAGACGAAAAGTTTCCATATCTTTGAAAATCTGAGCATCTTCAACTGGCACTTCGTAGCCGGGCAGATCGCTTGGCACAACACTCATTTCGTTCAAGACACGCGGATCAACGACATCACGGTAGTCACTACCATCTGGGTCAAGTGTTTTTGCAGTTATGAAAATAATTAGGTTACGCTTAGTCGTAGTATTGTTTTTACTTCTAAAAAGCTTACCAACCCCAGGTATGCTACCTATCAAAGGCACCTTAGTCGATTTATTGTTAGTGTCTTCGGAACTAAGACCGCCAATCGCCAAAGTATGTCCACTTTTAAGGGTAACATTTGCTTCGGTGCGACGACTATTTATTCTAGGTATTTGAGTTCCTTCGATATCTACAGTCTCACCGATCGACGAAACTTCAGGAATTATATCAAGATTGATGAACCCAGCATCATTGACTGAAGGGACGACATCGAGATTGATGCCAATATCTATGAATTCAAACCCTGTGAGCTGACGCTCGCCAGTCTGGGCATTGAAAGAGTATTCAGGCAAGGGATAACGTTCGCCAATAGCTATCTTAGCACTTGTATTATTTAACGTGACCACTGTTGGGTTTGATACGAGCTCTACATCATTGTTGGTATCAAGTGCACTGATAATTGCATCAAATTGCTCAGCGGAGAGAACCGCTGTCTCGCTTTTTACTTCACCGCCTGAGTCACTTCGGTCAAATAATGAAGTAACACCTCCAAGACTTCCATCTTCACCTGTTAGCGCACTACCAGCAGCTAGCGTAAATTCCGACAACGATGTCCAATTAATACCAATATTTTGTGCCTCTGTGTTACTTACTTCGACGAACTTAGACTCGATCATTACCTGCTCGGTAGGCTGATCAAGAGTTTCGATTATGGATTCAATTCTACCCATACGCGAAGGCCGCTCTTTAATTACCAACGCATTACTGCGAGCATCGACCTGAATATTACCACCTGCTGCTGGGTCTACCAGCGATTCGACTGATGTCTGCAACTCATCAGCTCGCGCATAGTTAAGAATAAAAATACGAGTATCGACGGGCTCAGCAGTCAATTCTTCGATGCTTTTGACACGAATGATATTACGATCTTCGATAAAGGTATATCCCAAAGGCTCCAAAACTACTTCGAAGACTTGATCCCATGTGATGTTATTCAGCTTTACTGAAGTGCGTCCCTGAAGGCCGTCCGGTATCACCAGATTAAGATCATATAGTGCAGCGACGCTGCGTAGAATTGTGCGGACATCTTCATCTGGAAAATCAACTGATATTGTCTCTTCGTCTACAACTGAAGCCTCACCAGTGTCAGCACCTTGTCCAGGCAAATCAAGGACGACTTCTGCTTGTTCAGGAAGAGCGCCTGACTCTAGATTTTGAATTTTGGATGTGGCAGGATTAGACTGCGCAAAAAGTACTAGCGGCACTGTAAGAAGCGAAATGGTTATATTACGATTTTTCATGATATTATTTTTACGATTATATGATATATTCAATTAAGAACATTAATAGTAAGAAAAAGAAAGTGTCGATGATTATTTTGTAGAATTTTTAGTTGCCCCTGATTTTTTTTCAAAATCGACCTGCTGTGTCGCGTCGTTCATTTTCAACACATATCCATCCGATGTAATTTCCGAGATGATCACGGTATATGATTCACCTTCAACTTGAGGAATCTGAGCTGGAAAGCTGGCACCCTTGGCAAGCAAGCCGCCGCCATTAAGCTGCAAATAATAAACGTCACCCTTTGCAATATTGCCCCTCACCTGAGGTGAAAAATTTGTCTCTATCAGTTCGAGAATCAATTCGTCGTCATAAACAACAGCTTTTTTCTCGGGCTCCACTAAAACCTCTTCTTCAGCTTCTATTATGTAAGGGTTTTGAATTCCCCCAACAGTCACAAGGAAAGTTTCATCTCCACGATTCAGAAAAGCCTCTGAGATCTCAAGAATGGAAGCTCTCATCTGTGCTGGTAGGACATGGTTTTTAGCTGTGGTAAGTTTAATTTCGGGGTAATTACCGGTCGAAGCAACTAAAAGGGTGGATGCAATAGACGACGCTAATATAAGCTGCAAATACACTGTCATTTCTAAATTGATAAAGTTATTTTTGAGCAAGAACTGCAACCTTAATTGTAGCAGAAAGGTTATCAGAACCTTCCACATTCGAAGCGTCTACTTCAAATTCAGTCACACGGGCTATAGCTTCGATCTGATAAATTTCGTATAAAACCCGTAAAACTTCGCTGAAAGTACCATTAACGGTTATACTGTAATCAATAACTGAGTATAGCTTCAACCTATCAGGACCTTTTTGGGAAAATCTCGGATTGGCAGCATTTAGTTGCCTTACCTCTGAGATTCTTACATCCAGTCTTTCCTCGAGCGAATAAAAGAAATCGATATTAGCCGAACGCTCTTCGACGGCGAATAAACGTTCATCAATGGTATTAACCATATTTTCCAGTTTTTGGATATCTTGTTCGATATCTTTGGAGTTTTTAACGTTTAAGCTGATTGTGTCTAATTCCTGTACCAAATCCGCTTCAATTGCTGCAAGCTCTGTAAGTTGATTTGAACGAACAAATGCAAATCCAATACAAATGATAAGCATAACGATACCAATCAAAAATGACGGACTTTTTTTAAAATCTTCAATAAATCGGTTCATTTTGAATTCTACTTCGCGGTCTTAAAGGAAATTGTAAGCTTGAAGGGAATCGTGCCTGTATCTACATCGCGTTGCTCAATCACTTCATCGATACTAGTTACATAGCCGTCCGGATTCAGTGGTTCAAACTCTTCAAGCTCACGTTTAAACTGAGTTAAAACAGCAAGATCTTGCACTTCTCCCGACACAGCTAACTTGAAGTTCACCTCACTTACAGACTTTTTATCGCGCCTAACTTGAGTGATTATTTCGGACAAAGATGTGCTAGTAAATCGTAATTCCTCCGGTTTAACGGATGCCAAATCAACGATTGATTCGTGAGCGGCTAGTGGAGCCTGAAAAAATTGTTGTACCTCTTTTATACTGCCCGCTAATTTACGAAATTGTTCACTCTTTTTCAGTTGTAAACGATTCTCAGGAGCTGAGTTTTGAACTTGCTGCTCAAGCCCATCAATAGTCTGCCGTAATATATAGCCCTCGTACTCGCGTCTCGAAATAAAAGCAATTAAGATCAAGATGATTGTATAAAGGAGTACTTTTAGGAGAAAATTTGTGCGGATTACCCGAGTGTCTGGAAGAGTAGACTCGATCCTAAAATTTGGATGCCAGTTAAGTTGTCTATTCTCGTGATCGCTCATAAAACACTCTCCTCTCTTAAATTGAACTCCGCGATCAAACTGAAAACGCCAAGCCAATGCGAACCAAGTGCAGACAAATCAACGGAATCATCGACGCTAATCCCGAGGCTCTGCAACCACATTTCCAACTGAATAGATACAAGATCAATGCCCAGAGCGCTTGAAATTGCGTTAGGTATCCAGGACAATTTTTGAGGTAACAGGCTGACAAAAAAACGATCAACATTCAATCCTGTCTGAACTTCATAATTGCCTAAAATTGCCTTTAGTTCTTCCAAAATTCTTTGCAGCAGCTTAGGCCCGATCTCCGCAACATCAAAAGTATTGGAATGAAACAACTTTACCGCAGATGCCTCATCCTTCAGGCCAAGCTCGTCCTGAAGTAACGGAAAGAGACTATTCAAGCCAAAGTCAAGAGTGCGTACCATGCCAACTTCACCCTTATTCAGGATAATAACATTTGTGCACTCAGACAGGAGTTCGACATACGTAACAGCAGACTCAAATTTATTTAGATGCATATAGTGAGAAAACCCGCCGATCGATGCAACTGATGTCAGCTCCATACGCTTAGGCAACAAGCCAAATGATAGTATCTGATCCTGGACTTTTTGCAGTTCTGCTGTTGGAGCTCCACAAAAAATAAGTCGGTTCGATGCGTTCTTTGTAGGATCAAATATGGATCCATCGTGAGAATTTAAAATCGATATGTCATTAATTTTGGGATCAATACCCAGATCGGATCGCAACAATTTTTCCAGCAGGATTTGATTCTTCAAACGCACACCTGACTCAACTTCATGATAACAAATAAAGCGATCCTTTGGATAGATCCCACAGATTGCCTCATAATTACCACTTTTAATATCAACACACTTTCCTAAAAAAGAACGAATATCTTCCGATTTATAGCCACTTTCTATCGGAAAATCGATTGCTTCCTCAACAATTATGGGACCTTCATACCCTGAAGTTCTGACTGCAAGGACTGAGAACTCGGATATATCGACGAACAGGCCTTTTTTCTTAGATTTGATCATTTTAGGGGAAAAAGTAACTCAAAATAATTCTTTGATAGCCAATCAGACACTCGCCATACCATCGGGCAAGTAAAAAACACTGAGCCTGCGATACAATCGGATCAAAATCGACCAAGCTATAACGGATTGATGCAAGTGACTGCGCAAACTACACCGCGATTTGAAATTCCGGGGATCAAGCAAGCCGAGCCGTATTCAATATAATTCCTATCACTTATCGACTTTTATTTCGTTTATACACGACCCTGTTGTTTCGAGGTCGGTAAGATTCTGTAAAGTCGTGCGAGCAATTTGCTTCAATGCATTTTGAGTAAAAAATGCCTGATGCCCGGTAATCAGAACATTTGGAAATGTGAGCAAACGAGCAAAAACATCATCTTGCATCACTTTTGCGGATTGATCTTCAAAAAACAAATTATCTTCTTCCTCATAAACATCTATACCTAAATTCCCAATACGTCCCGACTTTAGTCCATCGATCACTGCGCTGGTGTCAATTAACGCACCTCGACTAGTGTTGAGTAGTGTGACTCCTTGCTTCATCTGAGCCAACGCCTCTGAATCAATCATGTGGTAAGTGGAATCCAGCAAAGGGCAGTGCAGACTTATAATATCGGACTCTGCAAACAACGCTTCGCGCGTTACATAATTCCCTCCCAAAGCCTTCACCTTTTCGTTTTCCTGCACGTCATAACAGAGCACTTCGCAGCCAAAACCTTTGGAAAGACCAACAACCTTTTCACCGATGATACCCGTGCCGATAATGCCCATCGTGAGACCATTTATATCGAAACCTACCAGTCCCTGAAGTGAAAAATTACCCTCTCGAACCCGATTGTACGCTCGATACAAACGACGATTTAGAGCGAGCAACAATCCAAACGTATGCTCAGCAACTGCATAAGGTGAATATGCTGGAACCCGAACTACTTTGATACCCAGTCCTTTTGCTGCTGGCAAATCCACATTGTTGAATCCTGCACAACGCAGCGCAAGAAATTCGACTTCACGCTTTTTTAAAACTTCCAAAGTCTCACCGCTTAGATCGTCATTAACAAACGCGCAGACGGCTCTAGATCCAGATGCCAATTTAGCAGATGTAGGAGTTAGTCTGAATTCATGAAAAATAAGGTCATGCCCGCTCAACTTATTTTCAGACGAAAAAAAGTCTTCATCGTAAGATTTACTGCTAAAAAATGAGATTTTCATAAACCAAATTAGTATGACAGCGTTTCTTGGTATTACAAATTTTCCGAGAGGGCTATTTTTTGCAAAAATAACTTCCTGTGAATAGCAAGCGCACCATACTTACGTAATGCTTCGCGATGTAGTAGTGTACCGTAACCTTTATGCTTCTCAAAGCCATACTGCGGATATAATTTCGCAAGCCCAGCCATTTTTCGGTCGCGAACAACCTTCGCTGCAATGCTGGCAATTGCAATAGCTAGCGACCTGCCATCCCCTTTTATCAGACTGACATGGGCATAAGGAAATGGTTTAAGCGGTCGCCCATCCACAAATATACAAATGCGGTTTGCCTGTTGGAACAAGGGTCCATCGACGGCAGCTTGAGGCAGACTCCAGTCATTTGATCGATCGCTTAAGCCTTCCAAGGCACGTTGCATCGCTAAACGGGTTGCTCCCAAAATATTCAATGTTTCGATCTCTTCAACGGATCCTGACGCAACCTCAAAATCCAGCAAACGCTGCTCACGTAACTTTTCAATAATCGCAAACTGAGCCGCTCGGGTCTTTTCACTCAATTTTTTCGAGTCGTTGACTGCAGCACTCAACTCGAGCGCTTCAGCTGACTCAAAAAAGTCACGTTCCAGCACACAGGCACCAGCAGTAACCGGCCCTGCGAGACAACCGCGCCCAGCCTCATCAACGCCAATAATCCACTTAAATTCAGCTAGTTTTTTATGATCATGCGCTTGCAGTGGATTCATAGCAAACTCTGGTTTTGCAGCGCCAACCTGAGAAAAACCAACCTCAGTACTTTGCCCAGGCAGGTTTTTTCGGTGGTTCAAGCCCCTGAGCCTCATAGGCTGTTTTGAAATGCATTTTGGCATAGCCTGAAAGCTCTCCCGGCCCTTTGACAGCAACGATCTTTTTGGCCTGCTCAAGTACTTTTTTACTTGCGCCCTTTTGCAAAATTTCATCCTCACCGAGCACTCCTTTTAATTCATCGGAGAGTCGCTTCATCTCACGAACATAAATCGCCCTTGCCACAATTGACGCTGCAGCAACTACCGGATCCGACTCTGCCTTAGTACGGCTAACAAGCTTAAAATCCTTTCGCTCGCTTACGTAGGCATCCACCAACTTCTCTTTGGTAAATTGATCCAGCAACCCCCAGGGCGCCGGGCGTTTGCCTAATGCTTCATTTAAACAACGGCCGTGATACCATGCCAGCAACTTGTTTAGATTTTCACCGGATTTTCGATACAGGTGATTGTATTTGGCCATTCGCGCAAACGCAGTCGCGATCACCACGCCTTTGGTCTTACGAATCAGTTTATCCAACTTAAGAATCGTGCGGTCTGTTATTTTTTTACTATCACACACACCCGCTTCAAGCCATTCACGAACCATTTTTTCATCGGCCACCACACATGCTGTTACCAACGGTCCAAATAAATCACCTTTGCCACTTTCGTCGCAGCCAGCATGTAGCGTAAACCACTCAGTATTATGAACCTCGTCATAGCCTAAGCGAGCTTCACCAGTAATTTCCGGTTCAAGGATATCGCGAACGAAATCTTCGGTCCTTTTGCCCTGAACAACGACCTTACCACTTTGGTAGCCAACGATGTTAACATCGTCTCCCTTATAAGCAAACTGGGAGTAAGGCACATCATAAAAAGTCCACACATTTGCGGAGTCATTATCCAGACGCTCGCCCAGTTTCTCCAGTTGAAGGCCATCCAGCTTTATCGTGTAGATTGTCTTAGCTTTCGGACCTTCATCCTGTACTTCAGATTTTCTTCGTTTCGGCATTGTTTGAGATAAACCTCTCCATCACAAGAGACATATTAGCAAGACCTGAACTGAGTCTTTAGGGCAAAGCACAAAGAGCAGCATATCGGTTATTACCTTTGATAGCCAAAAACAGTCAATAACTCGACTGATTTAATGACCGCGGTTATCTCTTTGTCTAAAACGGTTTGAACCGCCGCCCTTTCCACGAAAATCCCTCTGTCCACGGTCTTCGCGTGGCCGAGCTTCATTGACCGCCAAAGAGCGTCCCATAAATTCTTTACCGTTTAGAGCCTCAACTGCAGCAGCCATTGATTCCGGTGTACCCATAGTAACAAAGGCAAATCCACGTGGACGACCCGATTCACGATCTTTTACGATAAAGACATCGCTGACTTCACCATATTCTTCGAAAAGAGTTTGTATATCTTCCTGAGACGAGTCGTAGGATAAATTACCTACATATATTTTTGTTTCCATTATTTATTTGATTTTGATTTTAAGCTATTCCACCGATTCTTTGCCGACTGAGTCGCCTTAAAAAGGCTAAATCCACCAGTCTGAATGCTTAGATCCATCCTTAGGGGTACTCTGCTCAGAATACTAACACGTGTTCTAGTCATCGTGTGCTTATCCGCTATTTTTCAGCAGATGCAAGCTTTAGCTTGAAAGTAAGTAGAATAAAATTCAAAAAATTCACTTCCGAGTGAGTAATAACCAAGAATTTAATCTCTATAGGCAACCTAAACCCGAACACATTTACTATGGATACACGCATTGAAAAAGACACCATGGGACCCGTTGAAGTTCCTGCTGAAAAGCTTTGGGGCGCCCAGACTCAACGTTCTATTCAAAATTTTCCAATTGGTCCTGCCGGCTCCATGCCAATCGAAATTATTCACGCCTTTGGCTACTTGAAAAAAGCTGCCGCCTTGACTAACCAGCAGCTCGGAGTGCTGCCAGAGAAAAAAGCCACATTAATTGCGCAAGCCTGTGACGATATTATAGCAGGTAAGCTGGATGAGAACTTCCCACTCGTCGTGTGGCAAACAGGTTCTGGCACGCAATCTAATATGAACTGCAACGAAGTTGTCGCCAATCGCTGCCATCAAATCGAAGGCAAAAACCTCGGCAGCGGCGAACGCACGATTCATCCCAATGATGATGTTAATAAGTCGCAGTCATCCAACGACACTTTTCCGACTGCGATGCACATCGCTGCTTACACAATGCTGATCAATCAGACAATTCCAAAAGTCGAACAACTCAAAGAGACCTTGGCCAAAAAATCACAGGCCATGCAGTCCGTTGTCAAAATCGGCCGCACACATTGGATGGACGCAACGCCACTCACACTTGGACAAGAGTTTTCCGGCTATGTCTCTCAATTGGACCATGGATTACGAGCGCTAAAAAACACACTGCCGCACCTTTGTGAACTTGCCTTAGGCGGAACTGCGGTTGGCACCGGTCTGAATGCACCGAAGGGTTATGCTGAAAAGGTCTCGGCCAAAATAGCTGAATTAACTGGCTATCCTTTTGTAAGCGCCGAAAACAAATTTGAGTCGCTTGCCGCGCACGACGCAATAGTCGGATCGCATGGCGCGTTGAAGCAGCTTGCTGTTAGCCTTACAAAAATTGCCAACGACATCCGTCTGCTTGCATCAGGGCCACGCTCCGGCATCGGTGAAATCGTTATTCCCGCCAATGAGCCTGGCTCCTCTATAATGCCGGGCAAAGTCAACCCCACGCAAGTTGAAGCGCTAACCATGGTATGTGCTCAAGTGATGGGCAACGATACTACAATCACAATAGCAGGTTCTAACGGCCACTTTGAACTCAATGTATTCAAGCCGGTTATGATTAACGCCTTTTTGCAATCGGCGCGTTTACTCGGAGACGCCTGTCAGGCCTTTAATGACAATTGTGCAATCGGAATTCAACCAAACCAGGCTCGCATAGACGAGCATTTGAAAAACTCGCTCATGCTGGTCACAGCGCTCAACACTCATATTGGTTACGACAACGCAGCTAAGATTGCAAAGAAAGCACACGCAGAGAACACTTCTCTGAAAGAAGCTGCCTTGGAACTGAAAATACTAACCGAAGAACAATTTGACGAGTGGGTTGTGCCTGCGTCTATGACTGGCCCGAAGTAACTAAATTCTACAAGTACCCTAGAACCTACACCCTAACAGGTGAAAAGTTGGAGCTAAGAAAAGTCAGCCTATAGACTCGTCCGAAGGTAATTTTTTGGTTATAACGCGTGCCCCGCGATGCCAGCCGACATAGGACCAAACCCACTGAATAAAGACGGACACGCGATTACGCAGACCGATGAGGAAAATTAAATGAACAAAGAGCCATGCAAGCCACGCTAAATAGCCGTGTACTGCTAGTTTCTTTGTTTCCGCAATCGCGCTAACACGACCAATTGTAGCCATATTGCCCTTGTCAAAGTAAACGAAAGGTTTGCGATCTCGTTTTTTCAAGTCGCTTAAGATTTGCTTGGCTGAGTGCTTACCCATCTGCATTGCTGCTGGAGCAACTCCTGGAACTACTATTCCTTTGTGATCTTTAAGATGCGCCAAGTCACCCGCTACAAAAACATTTTTGTGTCCGGGAATATTCAGATCCGTGTCTATAATCACTCGCCCAGCGCGGTCCAATTCCAGTGACTTTATTTTACGTGCGACTGGGTTTCCCTCGACACCTGCAGCCCAAAGGACAGTTCCAACATCAAAGGACTTATCACCAGCGACCACTCTATCGGCGGTAATTTCACTTACTTTAGTATTCAGATGCACCTCTACACCCATTTCTTCCAATCGATGAAGTGTATAGCTTGACTGCTTTTCTCTGAATGCTGGCACCAATCGCGGTCCGGCCTCAATCAAATGGACGCTTGTTCGTTTTGTATCAATCCGTCTGAATTCATCAACCAAAACGTAATGCGCTAATTCAGCTACGGCCCCAGCAAGTTCAACTCCTGTCGGGCCACCACCAATCACCACAAAGTTCATCGAGCGATTTGCCTCTTCATCTGTCTTGGCAAACTCAGCACTTTCGAATGCGAGTAAGATACGACGACGAAGCTCGGTTGCTTCATCAAGCGTCTTGAGCCCGGGAGCATACTTTGCCCAATGATTATTGCCAAAATATCCAGTTGATGCACCAAGGCCTATGATTAGATAATCGTAATGGAGCCGATCATGCTTTAACTCAACTTCATTGGACTCAAGATCTATACCAACGACTTCGTCCATTAGAGTTGTTAAATTCTTCTGCTTCGCAAAAACATGCCGTAATGGTTCAGCAATATCTGCCGCTGAGAGACCTGCAGTTGCAACCTGGTAGAGCAACGGCTGAAATAAGTGATGACCTTCCTTATCAATCAAAGTGATACGCACATGAGCTTTCGCTAATTGCTTGGCTGCCGAGAGTCCGGCAAAACCACCACCAAGGATAATCACATGCGAAATCGCATTAGAATTCGTATCTTTATCACTTTCTTGCATTAGAAAAACAAATCGACAAAGCTCTTCTTTGCTTACGAATATTTGACTTCAAATGCTGTGAAAAAAGTAAACGCTACCCCTTTGAATAATTTGTCTACTATCTTTTGTTACATTAAAAAGAATGCTCCCGGGCAGATTCGAACTGCCATTTGCGGCTTCGGAGACCGCTGCTCTATCCATTGAACTACGGGAGCGTGACAAAATTTACAGGCTTGTTACTAGTTTTATTGGGTCAATGCGAAAACTGCTAAAAAATCGAACCTTGACGCCCTCTAACAACACTTGAGCCTCAACGTAAAAAAAGTTCTATGCAATAAACTCCAAAGCTTCAGCAAAAACTGCTTCGATTTTCTCGTAAGGTTCAGCACCAACTGAAATACGTATCAATTCGTGCGACAAGCCTGCTTGCTCTAGCAAAGCACGACCCGCCTCTTCAGTCACCAGATCATAGTGTGCCAGGTACATAAACGGAGAGAGTATCGTCGTTCGCGTACCAAAGCTAGGCCCCTTAAACACGGATACTTGGTCGTAAAACGCACTCATAGAGCCTACCAGTTCAATTGAAATCATAGCGCCGCTATGGTCGGAATTTCTGGCAAATTTGGAGTTCCAGACTGAGTCAGCGGCGTAGAAAACCTTACTCACGGCAGAATGCGATTGTAAGAATTTGGCCAACCGGACTGCACTTGCATTCATCTGTTCAACCTTAACCTCAGCATCCTGCATTTCATGCGCAAGGCGCCTGAGATCATTTATGTAAGGCGATATGTGAAACTTTGGCACAACCGATTTTAGCGCTTCGTAATGCAATGAACTTGCATTCAATACCAGTGATCCAGCCATTACGTCGCCCTCATAAGCGGCGTATTTAGTCAGGCTGGTTACCAACACATCCGCATATTGAAGCACATTCATGTTGTAAATAGAAGCAACTGTGGGATCAACCATCAACAATCCACCCAGCGCCTGCACTGATTTGAAAACACGTTCCAGATCACATATCTGAACCAATGGATTGGTTGGACATTCAACGACAACTCCAGCAATTCGGTCGCCAATTACAGACAGTTGCTCAACAATCGCATCTGTATCGGTAACATCAAATTTATACTCCAAGGTTTCGTTATCGCTTAGAAAAGTTTTCAGCACGCAACCGGAATCCAGATAAAGCCATCCCAGCTGTAGCCAACAATTCCTCCCCCGATTCTGTTGCACGGTCTGTACTGCTCGGAATCCAGTATAAAACGCATTCATCCCGGAAGCACACACCCAAACGTCCTTCGAATCACATTCGCAAAGTTCTACAATTCTTCGAGTAACTGCTGACTGCGCATCGCCACGGAAAAGCGCTTCTTTATGAGGACTCGCCCAACGTCCGATTTTTACAAGTATGGCTTCTGCCTGACGAGATGAAATACCACAACCAACATGTTGCAGATAGCTCCATATCTTTTCAATCTGCTCGGAATTCCCCGTATCGCAATGAACTAGGTAAAGCCCAGTTTCAACCTCAACAGCTACAACGCCGGAACCTACATAATTCACCAAGTCCTGAACAGCATTTACGCTCGCAATTAGAATGCCGGAGCGCTGATTCAATCCTTCACGATCCAGAAAAAAACCTGTCAATCGACGAACATAGGGGTGTAATACAAAACGAGGGTAGCCAATTTTTACAGCAGAAAGCACCTGTGGATCACCCTCTTCATAGCCGCAGACATCCGCAATTGTTGGCAAACTGCTGGCAATCGCATGTGGACTGTTAGTGATCGGCTCACCCAGTGAGAAGTGACGCAGTTCATTCATTTAAAATGAACACTGAAATTCGGACACTGAAATTTCAAATCAAATGTTCCAAGCTTTCGAATAAAGTTCCGTAAAACTTAGTTTGAATTTCTGGACGAATGCATTAGAACTCTGTGTATAAATCCGTTAAGTCACTCCAGCTTATGAATTACACCAGAAGGCAATTTGCTCGCACAGCAGTTCTAGCAACAACCGGATATGCTATTTTAGGGAAGACACCTGCTTTTGCGGAAGCCGCGACTGTTTACACTGTAAAAAAGAATGATACCCTTGGTCACATTGCACAGCGTTTTGGAGTTTCCGTTAAAGAATTAAAGGGAGCCAACGGACTCCGCGGCGACTTGATAAAAGTTGGTCAAAAGCTGCGCATTCCGGGACACAGCTTCAAATCGGATGATTTACTTTCCGCGGTTCGTGACGCCAATAGATCTATCGCTGTAAAAGCGAATGTTTGGAAGCGTATCGTCGTGCATCATAGTGCAATCAAATACGGAAACGTCAAAAAGTACGACCGCGCACACCGTAAACGTGGCATGACGAATGGGCTAGCCTATCACTTTGTAATTGGGAATGGCATCGACTCAGGTGATGGCGAGATTGAAATCGGTCCCCGCTGGTACAAACAACTACAGGGTGGCCATGTCAAAAATCACGCAGTCAACCTAAGTTCAATCGGTATCTGCCTAGTCGGAAACTTCGAAAAAACATATCCCAGCAAACGACAACTTAGCGCATTTACTCAATTGGTTGACTGGCTGCAAGAAGACGTTCTGAAAAAGAAGACCCTTTTTGCAGGCCATAAAGACCTCAAAGGAGAGCAGACAGTCTGTCCCGGCAAGAACTTTCCGCTAGCCGCAATGCACGCTCGATACAGTTGAAACTTAAGCCCTCAAAGCAGCCGTTTCACTCGGCTCTATCGCTGAATGTAAATCACGATGTAATAACTGGTTCCCTGGTGCAAGACGTACAGACGGTTTGCACCGGACTTAAGTTTCTCTAAAATGTCCACAGGCTCAGCCACCGATCTCCCGTTAATCTCCAGAATGACCATTCCGCGAGCCATGATGCCATTGTAGGGAGATTCTGGAGCTACATCACTAATAACTACACCGCTTATATTGCTCGGTACTGATAAACTGCGGCGCATTTGATCATTGAGCGTCTCTAACAGCACTCCATCGAGAATATTGCGATTGGTATTTTCACCCGAGATCGGCCCGTTGAGACTACCAAGAATCACTTGCAGAGCGAGTCGCTCACCTTGACGAATCAAATCAACATTCACTTTACTACCCGGAGGCATCTGGGAAATAACCAGTCGCAACTGCTGCGCTGATTCAATTTCAATGTCATTTACCTGGACGATGACATCGCCATGTTGAATACCACCCCGATCTGCAGGTGAGTTCGGCTGCACCTGATTGACAAGCGCACCGCGCGTCGACTCCAAATTAAATGCCTCTGCTAATTCAGCAGTCAAATTATCTGGCACTAGACCCAACAGACCACGAGGCACTGCACCCGTCTCAATCAAATTTTTGGCAACATTCAGCGCCATGTTTGAAGGAATTGCAAAACCAATGCCAATACTCCCTCCTGAGCCTGGAACGTTAGCGATAGCCGTATTGATTCCGATAAGACGTCCGGCCGCGTCGATCAGCGCCCCACCCGAATTACCAAAGTTGATAGCAGCATCTGTTTGAATGAAATCCTCATAGGCGCCCGGCCCGAGAATGCCAGAGGAATCGCGACCCAACGCGGAAACAATTCCCTGCGTTGCAGTTAGACCCACATCCAGCGGATTGCCAATAGCGAACACTACATCACCGACACGCAACTTGGAACTATCTGCAATCGTGACGATTGGCAGCGCTTCGTCAGGCTCTATTTTCAAGACGGCCACATCCGTCTTCTCATCGGTGCCAACCAAAGTTGCGATGTACTCCTTGTCATCGCTCAGTTGCACGCGAATTTCATCTGCAGGCTGCCCACTCTGTACTTGTATCACATGATTGTTAGTGATGATATAACCATCCCCTGATATAATAACCCCGGACCCCACGCCTACACGCTCCAGTCGCTCTTCACTTTCAGGAGCAGTTTGTGGCATAGGACGACCGAGCTGGCGCAGTAATTCCTGTAGCCCAAATGGTGTGCTTTGATAGTAGGACTGTCGAACAATTCGCGACGTGTATACAGCAACGACAGAAGGTGTCGCTCGATTGAGCACATTTGCATAAGAGACACGTGGTGTATCCTCAATCTCTGATATTGCTCTCGTGTCCTCAAGAGTTTTTAACGTATTTAGTTCGTCCGCTACGAGCAGGCAAACCAGCATCGGAAGTACACAAAAGAAAGATTGTAACCATTTCATAAGCAATTTATTTATCGTTTGGACAGAACACAAACAGCAAAGTTCCGCAAGTTATAGGCGCTAAAAATACCCCTGCTTTTCAAAATCAAAGTTCATCCGAAAACCGAAAAAGCAACTCATCCGGCCGGGCATATCCAAGACGCTCTCGAGCCACTCGTTCCAAAAAATCAGGATCTTCCATTAAATCTAGATACATCTCCTTGTAATCAAACTCTTTTCGGGCTTGTATGAGTTTCTCTTCGATCCTAGCTTCGCGCACCTTGAAATTTCTGTACTCACGATAAGTCCGCAAAATAAGACTGCTAAAAAATATGACTAGCATCAGCATCGACACTATCAACAGCGCCATAATAAAACGCCCTTTAATTCGCAAAAAAAAATTCAACATGCCGATTTAAAAAGAAGGCAAGTTCGATTCCTTTGAAAAGCGTATTCTGTAACTTTTTCTCCATATACCAGCTTTATGTACCAAGACTACTTCGGATTTAGGGAAATGCCTTTTCACGTCACTCCAAATCCACGCTTTCTCTTTTTAAGTCCAACACATCAGGAAGCCTTGCAGCACCTGCGATATGGCATCGCAAACAAAAAAGGCTTTATTGTACTCACCGGAGAAGTTGGCTGTGGCAAAACAACCCTTTGCCGCCAACTGCTTGAAGAGCTGGAAGCCGCCGAACAATACGAAACCGCGCTTCTTTTGAACCCAAAAGTTTCGGAAGATCAGTTGCTAAGAAGCATTATCAAAGAGCTAGGTGAAGAATCCAGAATACTCTTCAAAAGCGACCTGTTAGACTTAATGAACGATATTCTTCTGAAACGCATCCAGGAGGGTCGGGAAATCGTATTAATCATCGATGAAGCACAGAATTTGTCTTTCGAGGTAATGGAAATGCTGCGCATGCTCTCGAACCTGGAAACCTATGATCAAAAACTACTCCAAATCGTATTGATGGGACAACCCGAGCTAAATGCTAAACTCAAGGAAAAGCGGCTGCGTCAACTACGACAGCGCGTGTTAGTTCATTACAACCTAAAAAAGCTTAGTCGCGCAGAAGTTCACCACTACATCACACATCGCCTCAGTATATCCGGTAGCAATGGAAATCCACCGTTTACCGATCGAGCAATTAGCAAAATCGCCCGAAGCAGTAACGGGATACCAAGGATTATCAACAACATCTGTGACAAAGCACTCCTTGCTTCCTTCATCCGCAATGGCATGAATGTCAACTGGTGGGACGTTCGTAAAGCCCTCGAAGATATTGCAAGAATGGCCGATTAATTTTCAATTTGCGCTAGTTTTGATCCTTTCACACAATCTATACTGAACGAACTATGAGTTTGATAAACGAAGCCCTTCGCAAAGCTCAGTCCCAACGTCCACAAAGTCCGGAACTGAGCAAGAGTCTCGACGCAGGAGACCATTCGATCAACTATGCGAACCAGCCGAAGCGCTTCGGCATTATTATCGGATTAAGCTTATTCATCATCATTTTACTGGGACTAATTGCCGGACTCGTATTCGTACTGCTTAGTCAGGAAACAAAACAAATCACTACACAAACTGCCGAAACGAAGCCCGAAGCGCCGATTCTCGAGACGATCTCCGAGTCATCAAATCCGGAAAATTTAGCCGAAAAAGCGCCAACTGTTAAGGAAACCGCTGAATTGTCTGAATCTGGGCCCGTGGAAATGACTTCACCAGTGGTTAAGGCTCCCGTTATCGCCGCTGAACCTGATCAGAAAATCATCGACTGGGTTGAGCAATCCACAGTCAGCGGTGTGCGCATCACAAGCAGCAGCAGCAAGGTACTCATCAACAACCGAGGCTTTAGCCCTGGAGACAGCGTGAGCACAACCCTGGATCTTAAGATTTTTGAAATCGAAGCTAAACGCATTATCCTGATTGATGCAAATGGCGTTAAATACGTTAAGTCTTTCTAACCCAGAGTAAGCTCACACTCAGCACGCGACCGCGAACGCTCTCAGCAATAGCTGATTGAATCAATAATTCGTCCATACGGCCTAAAAAAAGACCATCTGCAAACGCAAGTCTGGCGCTACCCATGTGCAAACCAGATCGTTAACGTAATCACACACGCAGTCATAGCTTTCCTGCCGTTTTTTGGTCCAATAACTTCCTTCGGGGCAAATGGCTTCTCGCAGACCGGTAATTAGTAAGAATGCGGCGCTTGCTCCGGCAAGTCGTTTCATTCGTGTAATTAGCGCTTTTCGGATCCACAAGGGATTGAAGTATTCGTCGTTTGGAACATTCCAATGAGAAAATAATAAATTTCGCCCATTCTCATCACCAAAATACAACTGTGCCAGCCGATCCGCAGCGTCCGAGAAAGATAAGCCAGCATCTCCTCCCTCTTGTTTTTCCTTAAGGAAATCCAGCACACGGCGAATATGCTCAACTTGCTCTGAAGTTGCCGCACCCGTACTTGCAAATAATACATTAAGCGTGCGCAACTGATCAACTGTATCTCTTAGGGTCATGTTCTACTGATGATCTAAGCGCTGAAATCTCTTCTACAAGCTCGGAAAGGTCCCGAAAGTCTTTATAAACTGAAGCATAGCGCACATAAGCAATCTGATCTAGGTGCCTAAGTCGCTGCATAATATGTTCGCCAATTACTCTCGACGGAATCTCATGATCGTATTCCCGCTCAAGCGCTGCCAACATATCTGCTATCAGCATTTCAATCTGCATGACATCGACAGGACGCTTTTCCACAGCTTTTTTCAGGCCGTTTAATACTTTGGATCGATCAAAATCTTCTCGGCGACCATCACGTTTGACCACCTGCAGATCAGCTCGCAAGACTGCTTCTATCGTAGTGAATCGATAGCCGCAGTCCAGGCACTCCCGGCGACGGCGAATCGAAGATTCATTTTTGCCAATGCGCGTATTGAGTACTTTGGTCTCAGAAGAAATACATTTCGGACATTGCATTTGTAACTTATTTATCTGCAATAAACTACAGTTTTAAAAAATTTTCAAGCAACTTGATACCTCCCCGTGTCGCCAGTGATTCTGGATGAAACTGAACGCCCCAGATGGGTAGTTTCTTGTGCGCAAGCCCCATGATTTCGCCCTCTTCAGTCTCTGCAGTAATTTTCAGACTATTGGGAAAACTAGCCCGATCAGCAATCAGCGAATGATATCGCGTTGCTTCCATCGGATTCTGCAAGCCCCGAAAAAGGTCTGTGTTCCGGTGTTTCACCAAGGAAGTCTTGCCGTGCATCAATCGCTCTGCACGGACGATTTTACCTCCAAAATGCTGAACAATGCTCTGATGCCCCAGACAAACACCCAGTAATGGTTTTTTGCCTGCAAAGGCTGCAATTATCTCAAGGCTAACACCCGCTTCATTCGGCGAGCAAGGGCCGGGCGAAATCATCACTCGATCCGGGTTTAATTCAAGCGCTTCATTAACCGTGATTGCATTGTTTCGGTACACAGTTTGCTCTACACCTAGTTGTCCGAAATATTGAACCAAATTATAGGTAAAGGAATCAAAATTGTCTATAACCAGAAGCATAATGAATGGCCTGTTAAGATTCCAAACCTCCGAGCACGCGCGCAGCTTCACTAACGTCTTTATCACCGCGACCGCTGAGATTGCCAATAATTATCTGATCGGGAGTCATTTCACGGGCACGACACATGACATAAGCCAAGCCATGAGAGGTTTCCAAGGCGGGAAGAATACCTTCTACAGAACAGAGCGTCTTAAACGCATCCAAAGCTTCATCATCCGTGGCATAACCAAAGTCGATACGTCCTTTTTCTTTGTAATAAGCATGTTCAGGGCCAACTGCAGCGTAGTCGAGACCTGCGGAAACAGAGTGCGTCAAATCAATCTGTCCTTCTTCGTCCTGAAGAATCCAGGTCTTGGAGCCTTGAAGCACCCCAACTCTGCCACCGGCAAAACGCGCTGCATGGTGACCACGTTTAATTTCGCGTCCGCCTGCTTCGACACCAGTAAGTTTGACACCAGTATCTTTGAGAAAAGCAAAAAAGAGACCAATCGCATTGGATCCTCCACCGACGCACGCAGCAACTTCGTCTGGTAGACGGCCCTCCTGCTCCATAATCTGCCGACGACACTCTTCGCCAATGACACGATGAAAATCACGCACAATCATCGGGAATGGATGGGCCCCTAACGCTGAACCAATAATGTAGTGGGTATCACGGACATTGGTAACCCAGTCACGCATAGCTTCATTAACAGCCTCCTTGAGCGTACGCTGCCCCGCAGTAACCGCGCGGACTTCGGCGCCACACAAACGCATACGATACACGTTCAATTCCTGCCGTCGCATGTCTTCCTCACCCATGTAAATAACACATTCAAATCCCATCTTTGCGCAGATTCCTGCGGTGGCGATGCCGTGTTGGCCAGCACCAGTCTCAGCAATAATACGACGCTTGCCCATACGCTTTGCGAGTAAGGCCTGGCCAATGGCATTGTTTATTTTGTGCGCTCCAGTGTGTAACAAATCTTCGCGCTTAAGATAAATTTTTGCTCCTCCGCAATATTCAGTAAGACGCTCGGCAAGATAAAGTGTGGTGGGCCGACCGGCAAACTCCTGTAGTTGGAAATCGAGTTCCCTCCGGAATAAAGGATCTTTGCGGGCTGCCTGATACACTTCCAACAACTCGAAAAGTGGTGTCATCAGCGTTTCCGGCACATACATACCACCGTAAATGCCGAAATGCCCACGCGCATCCGGCAAATCTTCGGGCGCCATTTCTAAAGGTGATGTTTCAAGTTGCATAAAAAAATACGGTTACTCTCAACTTATTTTGTCAAGCTGGTAGGAGTGATTCAAATTTTACAATATCTTCCGATGTATCAATTCCAATAGTAGCCTGATCAGTAACTCCGACATATATCTTATAGCCGTGCTCCATCGCACGCAATTGCTCAAGCTTTTCGGTTGTTTCCAAAAATCCGGGTGTCAGCGTCGAAAACTTTTTTAAGAAATCTGCGTCATAAGCATACAACCCCAAATGCCTGTAGCATCTATTTTCCGAAAGCCATTTGTCCGTAATCTCCGTGCCACGCGCGTTTGGTATGGAAGAACGTGAGAAATAAAGGGCCGCTCCGGAAAAATCACGCACAACTTTCACCTGATTTGGGTTGGTGAAGTCTTCGACTCGTTCTAAGGGAATTGCCAGTGTTGAGATTGCAATCCCTTCCTGAAGGCCTTCAGCAAGAACATTTATTTGCTCGCTGGTAACCAGTGGCTCATCTCCCTGAACATTGATTACAGCTGATGCCCCAATGAGGGCATTTGCTTCAGCTAATCGATCCGTTCCACTGGGATGATCCGACCGAGTCATAACGACTTCAAAACCACAACTCTTTAAGCAATTCCCTATTTCAGAGTCATCGACTGCAAAATAGAGCGGAAATTCTGGAGCAACTGCACGAATACGCTCAGCAGTCCAGAGAATAATGGGCTTACCGCGAACTTCATGCAGGAGCTTGCGTGGCAATCGACTAGATGCCAATCGCGCTGGTACAATAATTGAAGGTTTCTTTGACACGGCTTATACATCCATCATAAAAACATTCAATGAACAAGCAAATCAGTGCTACTGAAGCATCTATTTTACATAATAACGGAGAAGCAATTCTACTTGATGTTCGCGAAGATACAGAGTTGGCAATTTGTAAAATAGAAGGTGCGCTTCACATACCGATGGGAGAGATTCCGGATCGCTTTGTGACGCTACCAAAAGACAAGCAAGTCGTCGTCTTTTGCCATCATGGCATGCGTAGCTCAAATGTTCAGCAATTTCTGCTTTCCAAGGGATTTGATAATATAACTAACCTACAGGGAGGAATTCATGCCTGGTCAGAAGACATCGATCCTCAGGTGACTCAGTACTAAGAGGCTGTTTAAAGTCTTCTGAGAAGTAATGAGATAAATGCAAGTTGAACCATAGCTAAAGAGGTGGAGGGTTTACACCAGCGCCTTTGCAGTCGGTAGTCCCGTTCGTTCAGGATCAATATACCTTGTTCCTAAAAACCATCATCCCAAGTAGAAAAGAAACTAAAAGATATTTGAAATGAAGAGACCAAAGTTAGATTCCGAAGAAAAGGCACTCCTTGAAGAATTAGAAAAAGATGAGTGGAAATCAGTTGTGACTTCGCCTAAGGATTTAGCCCAATTTAAGCAAGCCGCACGCAATACCCTGAAAAAAGATAAGAGAGTGAATATTCGAATAAGTGAACGCGACCTTTCATCCATTCAAAAAATTGCACTGGAAGAAGGAATTCCATACCAAACCTTAATTTCGAGTGTCTTACACAAATATGTAAACAAGAAAATTGAGGTATAACAGTAAGTTCTGATGGATTAGCCAAACACCTGCCGCCTTAGCCCCTGGATAACAGCCAAATCGCTCCAGTCGGTGCCACGAATTGAATTAATTTTTGGAGGATATTTTCGTCCTTTTTCTCGCTGCCAGGCTTCTACAAACCCATGCACAAATTCCGCCGAACCAAGGAAAGCTCCGTCGGTAAAGTAACGCACACCATCTGTTTAGCTCCAGCTTTATAGCTGATATTGGCTGTAGTCACTATTATAGCATGCGGTAAGCCCTCTGTGTCCACCGCTATGTGACGTTTGATTCCTGAGAGGCTGTTTAAAGTCCTCTGAGAATCAAAAGCTTGCTTACAGACTATCTGATAATAATTGTTTTCATGCATGAATATTAACAGACAATTCCTATTAATCTGCCTGCCTCTTTGCCTGTTACAAAATGCCTTTTCGTCCGAGTTTCGTACGTTTACCGACACAAAAGGCCGCCAAATGGAGGCAAAAATTACGCGTGTCAGCGGTGACGATATTTATATTAAACGAAAAGACGGAATGGAGACTCGGGTAAAACTTTCTGTTTTCAGCGAGACAGATCAAGAGTATGTTAAGCAATGGGCCTACGACAACCTCCTGGAAAGCGGGGTTTTCGATGTCCGCTTCAGCACAAAACGAAGTGAAAAAAACGAATACACTCAGGGTGGAATTATTTACGATGAATACAACATGCGCTACGAAGTCGTGATCACCAACAACGATTTCGATAACGATTTTAGGGACATCAGAGTAGATTACCTGATTCTTAAATTCGAAGATCGATTGGCTGCCGACAAGCGGAGAGAGGGCAATATCCATCGGATTAAAGGAAGCGCCACACAGGATTTGATAAAAGCTCGTGAAGAAGTGCGTATAGGCACAGAGAAGTTCCCAATGATGGAAACCCAACTAGCTCAGGGATATGTTTGGAGTGGCGGTGGCCAAAGAGACAGCAAGGATGTCGCCAAAGGAATTTGGGTTAAGATTTACGTGGGAGACAAACTTGTTCACGAAATCTCAAAGCCGGAAAATATGATCCTAAAAAGATGAGTTAAAATTCAAAGCGGTGGCTACCCACGACGGCTCAAGCCGTTAGTTTTTCGGTAAATCTTGCTCAATTTTATCAGGTCGGTTTCTTCAGCATGGGTGGAGCACGGTAATCCTGGCCTCCAAAGGTTCGATGATGGGCTAAAATGTGATCGATAATACGTCTCCATAGCGAGCAGGATTTCAACTGCTCCGCAGTCAGTTGTGCCCACTTTTTAAGCAAACGGGCTGCGGATTCGAGTTTCGACTGGATTTGCTTTGCCTGAACGTGAGCACAGAAAATGACCAGAGTTCGCATACTCTGATGAATACTCATTTTGGCGATGTGCAGCAGAAACAGCGGTCGAGAGGTAATTGCCTCTCGGGCAATCTGTTCATCCACCAGTTTGGTATAGAGGCTCCACCAGTTGTAGATCAGCGCAATCAGTCGAGCCATCAGTTCACTGCGTGCCAGGTCTCTGACAGTAAATCCGCACCAGCCCCATTGGTTCTTCAATTCGTCATAACAATTTTCATTATCGCCACGAGGGTTGTAAAGGGCACGGATCTCCTGTGCAGGCTCAGAGAGTGAAGTGACGTAAACGGCATATTCGTAGTCGGGCAGTTGCTCTTCATCCAAGAGTTCCAGGGCCAATTGTTCGCTTTCTTGGATCGGCCCGCAAAGCTCAGGAGTTCCTTTTGCCGCTTTGACTTTGCGCCGATAGGCGCGGCGATAGACAACGATCCGTCTGCAGCAGTCCCAGCCACTTAGCTTCAAAGTGCTCTGGCAGTACTGCCAGCCCGAGAAGTGTGTGGTCCATCCTTCACCGGCAGCAATGAGTTCTTTCACTCCTTTAGTCTGTTTGAGCTTGAACAGGTAGTCGATTTCCAGAGCTTCCAGTTCACTCATCCATCGCTGCGTGCCATAGCTGATGTCCCCTCGCACAAATTTCGGAAGTTGTTCTGAAGGTCGCCGTTTGAGCCACTTCAGAAGGTTGCCTAAGCTAAAGGAGCCTGTGGTCTGATTGCCCGGAAGTACCTGAACGTCTAGACACAAACGCAGATGAGCCACCCAAAAACTGTGATAGACATGACTGGGCCGTCCCGGCTTGGTCGGGTTATATCCCACCACAGCTCCCTGTTGCTTGCCGTACAGTGGCTTGACCGTAGCATCCACATCCAAAACCCAAGGCACCTGAAAAACACCCTCGTGAAATTGCTCGAAGCATCCCGAAAGCCATGAGTGGGCTTGTTCTGCGCGCTCAGGGGAGTCTACCAGCTTACGCAGAGCGCTACGGATACTGTCTTCGCTCGGAATCGATTGCATCTTCAGCAGCTCGGCATCCAGCCCATTGCCACTGAGTGCGCTCATGTGAGCGTAGCGCGTCTGTCCATTGAGGACACTTAGCAGTATTGTGCCAAGCACCGCACGCTTGTGCGGTGCATTATTGCTCCGATAGGTTAGCGGACAGCTTTCTACAAACTGCTCGAACAGACCGGTGGTTTCCAAAAACTGTACGAAGTAGGCCAATCCTGCCATCTGCGTGAGCTGTTTGCTTTGATCGGACCACTGCACACGCATACCCGCCACTTTGGTAGAAGCGCAGGATGCGTCATTGACTTGATCGGCGGGCTCGCCATTTTGGCGATTGGGTGTACTGTTGTTTTTCATTTGTAAGTCCATGTTTTAGAAAAACTTGGACGGCAGTACACCCTCTTTATAACTTTTAACTCATGTTTTTAGGTTTATCCTTCAACACCGAAGAATATCGATTTCCAGTTGTCTCTGAGATGTTAAATGATCAAGAGCATGAAGCTTCATTGAACCTGAACCTTATAGTAGAAAGTGCCAGGGCTGTGCTTATCCAAACAGCAAGAAATATAGCTTCCTGCAGTGCCACTTTGACTCACTCTCTGAAGTAATCACTATCGCTATGCCGTTTTTGAGGCAAAATTCTGGCTCAAAAAGGAACGATTTCAAAAATCCAGGTTTCTAGGATAAGCTCTAGTTAGTCACAAATAAACTTCGAGTCTATCTATTTTTAGGATAAGAAAAGCGCCAGTTGCCGATCTTCATCATCGGTTTGTTGGCCAGACTGTTTTTTGCGCATACGTTTGCGTAGTAAGTTATGTGAGGAATCGTCTGCTTCGAGACGCTTGAGAATATCTTTGGCACGATCAATTACAGTGCCTGGCAAGCCGGCAAGCCGGGCAACCTGTATTCCGTAAGAGCGATCTGCCGCGCCTTTGACCACTTGTCGCACAAAGATAATTTCATCATTCCATTCTTTGACAGCAACCGAGTAATTTTGCAAGCGCGGAAGTGTTTGCGTAAGTTGGGTGAGCTCATGATAATGAGTTGCGAAAAGCGTACGCGCCCCTTTATCACTTTCCGAATGCAAGTGTTCAATCACAGCCCAGGCAATACTGAGCCCATCGTAAGTACTGGTGCCGCGGCCGATCTCATCCAGTATCACCAGACTGCGACTGCTTGCATTGTTCAGAATGTTTGCCGTCTCATTCATCTCGACCATAAACGTTGAGTTGCCCCGGGCAAGTTCGTCGCTGGCGCCGACGCGAGAGAAAATACGGTCAACCAGACCAAGTCGACAACTGTGTGCCGGAACCCATGCTCCAGATTGTGCCATAAGGACAATCAATGCAACCTGACGAATATAAGTGGATTTTCCTGCCATATTTGGACCAGTGATTAAGGCAATTTGTGGCTCTTCTTTGTCTCCGCTGGAACTGAACAGTCGAGTGTCATTCGGCACAAAGGCATGAGCGCCTGACAAACCAAGCCGCTCGTTACGCATCATCTGCTCCACCACCGGATGACGCCCTTGGTCGATAATCAGCTGATCCGAAGAATCGATCTCTGGTTTGCAATAATCCCACTCACGAGCGAGCACACTCCAGCCGATCAGAACATCGATTTCCGCCAGAGCAGAAGCGGTTTCTCTGAGTAGATTAGCCTGATCAAGAATTGCCTGAATCAGCTGATTGAACAAGGCTTCTTCGCGACCCAGTGCTTTTTCTTCCGCCTGCATGATCTCTCGCTCTCGCTCCTTGAGCAGATTGGTAGTGTAGCGCTCGGCGTTTTTCATGGTCTGCTTACGCACATATTCTTCAGGCACCAGAGCGACATTGCTCTTGGTCACTTCGATAAAGTAACCAAAGGCGCCATTGAAACGAATGCGCAGATTTTTGATTCCGGTGCGTTCCTGTTCGGCAATCTCAAATTCAGTTAGCCACCTTTGACTGTCACGAGTCAGGCTGCGAATACGATCCAGTTCTTCATCAAACCCATCGCGAATAGTGCCGCCATCTTCTATCTTTCCCGGCAGCTCTTCCGCCAGGCCACGCTCCAGCAGGTTGGTAAGCGAGTCGAAGTCATGGATGCGATCAGCAATTGCAGCTACCGGAGACCCGGGAAATTCAAGTAGCAGATTTGAAATAGTCGGAAGCGCTGTAAGCGTGTCACGCACGCCACCCAGTTCTCGTGGATTGCGTAAACGGTTTTGCAAACGACCGAGAATGCGTTCTATGTCGCGAACCCGACTCAAATTTTTTTGTAATTCAGTGGATAGGCCCGGACTGAAAACAAACTCGGCGACACAGTCCTGCCGACGTGTAATTTCCTTAAGATCAAGTTCCGGAGCACAGAGCCAACGCTCCAGAAGACGCGCTCCGGGAGCTGTCACCGTACGATCCATAGCCGCTAAGAGAGAGCCTTGCCGGATATTGGCTGCCGATTTAAAAATCTCCAGATTGCGTAGCGTCGATGGATCTAGCAAAAGGGTTTTCTCCAGTTTATACTCACGCAGTCTGCTGAGATTTTCCGGTTTTGCACAGAGTGTTTCGCTTGCGTAGTGTATCAGAGCGCCCGCAGCGCCGAGCGCTTGATGGTCTTGTTGAATTCCAAACCCTTCGAGATTGAGTACGCCCAGTGTTTCCATAACGGACTGGGCACCAGCAATCTCGTCAAAGTGGTAATCCGGTATTCGCGTTACAGCGCGACCGTCGCACAGATAAGTATACAGCTCGTTGAATTTCTCGTTTTGATTTGTATTTAACCAGTTAGAAGATGCGTTTTCGGGAACGATGATCTCGCGCGGATCAATGCTTTCAAAAGCGGCAAACAGACTTTCCGGCGAGGATTCGGCAGCCAGACAGAACTCTCCGGTGGTCAGATCGAGCCAGGCGGCACGCAGTGCTTTTTTATTCAGATCGATTGCCAGCAAAAAGTGGTTTCGCTGAGCGTCAATTTGCGTATCAGCTATTCGCGTGCCAGGCGTGATTATTCGAGTAAGCGCGCGTTTTACCAGCTTCCCAGGTTGGGGCGCTTCGACCTGATCGACGATTGCAACTTTGATGCCCTGGTCGAGCAGCTTCTGGATGTAGGTCTCCGAAGCGTGAAAAGGGATGCCTGCCATTGGCATGCCATGACGATGAGTCAGTGTAATGCCCAGCAGCTCAGCGCCTCGTTCAGCGTCCTGATTAAAAACCTCGTAAAAATCTCCTAATCGAAAAAGCAACAGTGTATCCTCAGCAAGCTGGCCACGTATTTCGTGCCATTGTTGCATCATCGGCGTTACTTTTTTGGATTTTTCTGTGGACATATCAGGAAGATAAGAGCCCATGGATTACGTGGATGAATGCGAACAAAAAATAGATTTTCGCTATTTTTGGTGGATCAAGTCACCGTTCTGGTACAGGCATTACTGTGCCAAAAACAGCGTAAAAAGGACTCGCCCGGGCGAAAACCTGCTGACTTGTCGGGTGATCGCCCAAGACTACATTATGTCTCTTTTTCCCCGGAGGGTGGAAAATTGGACATAATTGTCCTTATGCAGAAGAGGCGGCCTTACTACATCCGGCGGGGCCAGCCAGGGGGCAATCGGGGTAGGACGGTCGATTGGAACCATTGCTTGTGGAGGCCATTTGCACGCATTGAAGGGTTGATCGGAGAAGCGACTCGTGTAAATTAAGCCGCTTTCCCTGCAAGGTTTTTTCACCTGTACACGACAGGTTAAAACTCCGGATCACTACGCGAACCATGACGCAGATTCAGGATTTCTACCGCACCTTAATTCTACATTGTTAAGTTAGAGGAAAATACTCATTTATCTGTCCCCAAAACATTTTATATGGTTCAAATTAGCAGTCTACTGGAGGGAAATGCTCCGTCATTTCCGCACGTTGGCATTGGTACTGCGGCAACGACGGAGCATTGCCCTCCAACTTAACAATGTAGATTTATGCGCCTCTAAAGATACGCGGTCGCCGCGATACGAAGTTTTACATATTACGCTGCACTAGCACGCCTTAATGAAACTATTTTTCAGCATATCTTCGCCTTAAGGCGCTTCAAGCGCCGCCGCTGATGTGCTGCCTCGAACATATTGGTTCTGATGCCACTGTTTTACGCGCAATTTTGACAAAAATATTGCCTTATGAGGTATCCATTGTTAGCATTTTTCTTTTGGTTGTTTTAGAGATTGAAAATTTCCCAAAACTTCACCATGAAAACAGTCCTCAAGTTGCTAAGATTGGCGACACTCGTAGCGGTCCTCAGCAGTCGTGTGTGGGCATCCGTTTCGCTCGAATTGTTAAGTTCGGGAAACTCTACTGTCAGCGTATTTCCGGGAGAAAGCTTTACGGTCGATATTGTGGTCCGTTCAAACGCTGGAGATCGATTAACGTGGTCGGATTGCTGGTAGAGATGTCAGTTGGCGGCATTCGTTACGACAGTTACAATTGGCAGGCACCGTTTGATCAACAGCCTCCGCTTTCTGACCGGTTTACGGCCCCCAAGAGCACTGATCTTCCTGTTCTTATTACAGCAGATAGCTTCGATGATACGGACGAATTTGACTTTTACTTATACAACGTAAGTGAGGAGGAGGCAATTGTACAAGAAGAGGGTTACGTTATCGTGAGTTGTGATTTTACGATTCCCACTGGATTTGACCAGTATGGCACTTATTCGATGACCATCGATAAAGATGATCCTGACTTGATATTCGATGATGAAGCTTTTAATCACCATAGAGGTGATTGCAGTGGGCCCTTTGGAATTAATTATAAAACCAATCCCTCCAGGATTCCAAAGTTGGCGTAGCCAGCATCTTACAGAACAGCAACTATCGAACCCAACAATATCGGGTCACTTCGCTGACCCTGACTTGGGCACCGTTGCCAATGTTTTTGAATTTTTTTATAATTCCGATCCAATGACTGCGGAATCTAACATCCGCCCATTCTTGGGACAGACAACCCTTAATGGTGAAAGGTATGTCACGTTCACTTGGCGTGAAAACCCTCAATCAGGGATCACCTTTATACCTCAATTTACCGAGTCCTTGTACGATTGGAACTTCAATTATGACACTAGTGGCCAAGTGTGGACGGTAGAGCTATCAGATTCACCCACTGTTGAACCAGATGGAACAGTCATTAAAGCTGTTCGTGCTGCACAACCCATTTCTTCAAGCAGTGCAGCCTTCATGCGTTTGGTTGTGCAGTGGTGAGTAGCTGGTGTCTTAAAAGCGTAATTCGATCCGGGGCCGCTTTTAGGTCTTAGCGATCACTCGTGCTTTGATCAGAAATCGTAAGAGGTACTGTTTTTCGAATGAGACGGGCTTCGTCAGGAAAAGGAAACTCTACTGCTATTTCATAATCACCGGGTTGCAGCGGTGAATTCATCTTACCGACAAGATTGCGGGATGTTCTGGCGTAGACCGGAGCTTTTCTGGGATTGACTGAAAATACAGTAACAAGGTCACCTGTGGCGCTATCTGTTATTCTGCAAACGCCTTTACTTTTTACATAAACATTGCCGGTATTTTCCAAAAGCACGTTCAGTAGAGTAGGGCGGTTGGGATTGAAACTTAGAGATTTAATGTCTCCGGCATAGATTTCGGTGCCCAGAACAGTCGTTGCCAGGTAGATACTGATCCGAGTGCGCATTTTAAGCATTTGTGCATCACCATCGACTTTCTCATCAAATCCAATAACTGAGAGAAACTGCCCTGTCGCCTCCTTGGGAATTGAAACTTTGTAGTGTAACTGTCGCTCTTCATGAGGTTCCAGGCTCATCTTTTCTGGCTCCAGAGTCAACCAGTCGGGGAACTTCTCCGCAGTCGACGAACTATTGCGGTGGACAATTTCTAATTCTATTGGTGTGCCTTTTTCATTCTTCAAAGTGATGAAGCCTTCGATCCTTTCACCCGGCAGACTGGAAAGTTTTACTCCGGGTGGATCAATGACCAATGCCGACAAAGACCATGAAGATAGAACTAATCCTGTCAGGACGAATAATAACGTCTTCAGCATTTCAAATATAAGGAAAGTTATTTGGTCATACATTTGCTCCCACTCGAATTTCTCTGAAAAGTTCGAGTGGGAGCTTTTGTAAGACTAAGGCTTTTTATTTAATAGGATAAAATATCCTATATCATTCTTGAATGTCTATAAGTAGATCAAAGATTACAGTAGTGCTGTAAGTGCCGCCAATGGCTGCATCGGTTACCTTGGTAGCAAATCGAAATTTAGCGTCGGTAACAATATCCCTGTAAGTTCCTGTTTGGGCAAAACTGCGTGTTGGCTCATTAATATCCGGTACAAATTGGTATAGAGCATTGTCTGTATTGCCATCCGTGTCATCGCCATAACCATCAGCTGTTAAAGCGGTATCGACGCCGCCGAGGTTTTCGTTGGTGAATTTAAGGTCTATCCTTTCACTGTCGACAATTTCGGATTGCAGTCCACTACTATCATTTGTGTTCTCGGTATAAATACGCACTTCCCATGTGGATTCGAGGGTTGCATTCCATGAGATGGATCCCACACCAGTTCCATCACCTCCGGCATCGGTAGCATAGTAATTGGGATCGGCTCCTTCTGTTGGTAGAGCAAGCGTCCCTGCAAATGACAAGGGAGCTGTATTTATTTCAATATTAGCTGCTTGTTGTTCAACTGTAGCGCTAACGCTTGTGTTTACCGTGCCTTGTGAAGTAAGGACAGCGTGGGCTGACAAGACAGAACCCAAAAGGGCAGCGCCGGTTATTAATTTGGTTTTTAGTGGTTTATTCATTTTATGTTTTTATTTGTTTGGTTAAATCTCAGCTTGAGGTAGCCAAGAAATTGGATTCGACTTTTCGAATGAAACTTTATTCAGATAGTGGAAGTGGTTGAGATAGAAAAACTCGGTAAAATAAGGGGAGAAATTCAGCGGCTCCGTAATCAGTATATTCGGTGACTTCTTCTGATGGAGAAGAATTCAGAGGACCTATCTTTAAAAAGTTGCTGTTATTCTCCAACTCCTCAATGGAGATCGCATTTACCAAATCGCCGAGATTTTCTGCACCTGTTCTGAAGAGGATGTATTTTCTAGACTCCGGACTTTCGCTTGGAGAAGATGCCCAGCGAATGATCAGATCATTGTCGTCGACCAGCGTCTCTGCAATTTTAAGTCGAGATGCACCATTAGTCGGATCAGTGCCAGCGTAGTATTCCAGATAATCCGGGAGTCCATCCTGATCGAAATCAGACGTAAAAGAGATGGTGTAGTCTTCGGGAAACGAAAACAGGTTTCTCCAGTACAACGGCACTGGCTCGTCAGTCTGTGGCATTTCTACAAAAGCCGAAACTTCAGTTGCGGCCTTCGAAAAGGAAATCTTTTCCGCACAAAGGGAAGACAATCCGAAAACAACGCTGCAAATAACGATCTTAAAAGGGGGTTGGGGCATCAAAGTTTGTTTAATATAAATACATATTTATGCAGACACCTATTAAAGCTATCTCATACGTAAGCCAATTATATATAGTACTCCATGTAAAGTCTTTCACCTAAATTTTTTGCCTGTCGTCTTACGCAAACCCGGGTCCAGCGATATGTCGAGAATAGGGGCAAAACTAAAAGTGAGCGTCTAAGCCAAGCTCCTTTATACCACTTATCATCATTGACCTGGCAGGGCTGATTTAAAAAGAACAAACCTGCCTCGTTTGCGAATATGCCAGCTCGGCACGATTTGGTATTCGCGAGGGCAAATTTAAAACAGCATGACAATCTACTTTTATTTGGCTGTACAGGAAGTGCATGCTTGGACACATCCGGCAAAGTTGAAAAATGAAGGTTGCCGAAACGACCGTTATA
>CAZUYZ010000103.1:0-6198 GCA_964624365.1 uncultured Puniceicoccaceae bacterium | reverse complement strand
CGAGATATACTTGGGGATCAAAAGTTTCCTAGCCAGTTCGGATAAGATCGAAGCGCAAATCGGAAAAATTAACGATAGTATAAAACAGCTGGAAGATGAAGCTAAACGCCTCGATAATTTGTCCATCGTCTTAATAAGCCTTGAAGCAAAAATTGAAAATAGTAAAGCCAGACTAGCCCAGATTGAATCCAGGATTACGGAAACGAAGATCGCCTCACAGCTCTCCAAAGCCAATATGAAGATAATTGATGAGGCTGTTAAGTCTTCAACCCCTTCTTACCCAAATAACAAGTATACAATTGCAACTGCTATTTTCTTGTTTTGCATCAGTCTTATAGGTCTCCCAATAGGCATAGGTCTTGTTAACAATAAACTCAGAACGCCTTGGGATGTGGAGGAGTTTATTAGAAAGCCTTTGCTTGGAGAGATAGTGCCCCTGAAAAAGAAACAGCAGCAAAATATCCAAAATCTGATCACGCAACCAGATTCTGGTGGTAAACAGGTCATCGACTCTTTTCGATCCATCTACAAGACAATCAAACTGGGTACTTCAAATGCAGATTGTAAAATTCAGGTTGTCACCAGTACGATCCCTGATGAAGGTAAGACCGTGGTTTCCATAAATTACGCTGCAATTTGTGCTCAGCACGATAAGCGCGTTCTCTTGATTGATTGTGATCTTCGAAAGCCACAAATTTCGAATTATACAGGAACAACCTCAGATACTGGTTTGGTGGATTGGTTTGATAATGGGGCTGACTTGTCCGAGAGGAATCATCTTCACAAAATGCTCGGCATACATCAATTGGATAGTGGAGTTTATCTCTTGCCGGCAGGTAAAGCCACGGATCGCTCAACCGAATTGACAGAAAGCCAGAAGTTTCGTCAGCTCATAGACCACTTGTCCAAAGAGTTTGATTACATTATTATTGATACACCACCTCTTAAGACCTTTCCCGACGCTATGTTTATTGCAGACTATGCTCAAGATGTTATCTTTGTATGCCGTTTTAACAAAGTGAGCAGATCAGTTGTTAAACGACTCATTGAGCGCTTGGATAGTACTGCTGCTACAGTCTGTGGAGTCATCATCAATCAAAGAAAAGTTAAGCACAAAGACGACGGATACTATGGATATTATGGTTCGAAGTACTGACATCGAACATTCGAAATCGAGCCCATCTCAATCTGCTTGGTATTGTTTACGCTGTCAGACCAAGAAAGAGCGAATTGCAGCGATTCATCTGCGAAAAGAAGCGGGGGTCGATGTGTTTGCCCCACGCATTAGCTTTTACAAAAAAACTAGAAACGGGAAAAAACGTTTTGTCGAAGCGCTTTTTCCCGGTTATGTATTTGTGCACTGCAACATCAGGGAATGTCTACGAGTCTTGCTCTCAATGCGTGGTATTATTGGAATTGTTCGCTATGGAAATATTATCCCCAATTTACCGGATCAGTTGATCGCGAATCTTATCGATCGTTTTCCCAACCTGGACGAACCCATTCAGATTAATCAAAACGCATTCGAACCCGGAAGCGAAGTAACCGTGGTGAAAGGTGCTTTCAAAAACTTAAGCGCTGTTGTCGAACATTATTTGCCCGCGAAAGAGCGAATCCAAGTCCTGATCAACTTCCTTGGCCGTGATGTCAGTCTCAAACTCCCTTCGAAAATGGTCTTGGCGGCTGAAAACAAAAATGTTCGATCAGATTTTTGTTTCGATTATTAGCGACGGTATGATTCTGACTAACTAAACTTTAAAATTACACTCTTTTAGCTCTTATGAAACTAAATGGTGGCAGACCGGTTTCATCGCTGTTCTGGCCCAGCCCGTCCGAATGGTGAGCTATCAGTTTCGTTTTCAGAAAAATTGACTTTGTATTACAGTGCCCAACCTTGATTGGAACCCTTATGTTGAATTGGCTCAGCAAACTTGTTAAGAAAGGAATTGCTCAGGAAACGGATGTTTCGCAAGTTCCGATTGATCCGGAATCCAACGACGAGTTAAAATCCGGCTGGATTGGAGTAGACCTCGATGGAACACTAGCAGACTACAAAGTTTGGAAAGGACTTGAATACATTGGCAAACCTGTTCCTACGATGAAAAAACGTGTCTTGGATTGGATCGCAATGGGATACACCATTAAGATTGTCACTGCACGTGCCTCCGAAACAAGCGGGATTCCTCCTGTTGTTCGTTGGCTCAAAGATAATGGCTTCCCACCCTTGGAAGTAACCAACAAAAAAGACTTTCAAATGATTGAGCTTTGGGATGATCGCGCAGTACAAGTAATTTTGAATACGGGCAAACCTGTAATTCGACCTACACAATCTGCCACACCATCTGCTCCACTTTTTAAAGATGAAGTCGAAAATGAGACTTTTGAACGCGGGCAATAAAGACATAGCCAAACGGAAGTTAGAGAACAGTGCCCTTGTTGACTTATTTTTAAATTTCAAACACAGTTCGCGGACCTGAGCCCAATACTTCCAAACAGTCCAACCATAAAGTGACTGAGAACTGCTGGGTTACTCAATGGATACTCAAACAACGCCATGAAAAGAATGACGCTTAGACCCATACAAACCCAGGTTGCAACGGGGTCGGACTCCCTGTATTTGCAGATTAAATAAATAATTGGGGTAATAAAGAGAAAAAAGCCAATCACTCCAAGTTCAGCCAGGAATTGAAGCCAATCACAGTGTGCGTATTGGACAATGACATTGTTACCGATATACTTAGAAGAATAACGTTTCATCGCATAATGATAAGAACCCCAGCCCCAACCGTTTATCGGCTTATCCTTTATGAGGCTCACAACGATCTTCGGACTGTGGTTAAAGCGAAAACTATCGACGTCCCGATCCGGACTCCGGAGTGCATACCAAGCAATTTTATATTCTTTAGTCATCTTCTCAATTGCTTTTTCAGATATCAGTAAGGACAAACATCCCAGCACTAATAAGCCGAGAACAGCCGAAATAGTAATTTTGGACAAAACTTTCCCTTCTCTATTGCGAAAGAAAGCTACGCTCAGGACAAGACAGGCTAAATAAATACCCATAACAAGTAGTCCAGTCCGCGACTCTACGAGCAAAAGGCTAAGTAGAAGAAAGAACCCTAAGGCTGCCAACAAAGATAATTGATTGAAATCGATTCGATCGTGCTGTGATTTTTTGAGATGATAAATGAACAATCCGGTAGCAGCAAACAAAGCTAAACCGGCAAAAGCGACCCAGTGATTATGATAGGTAAAACTGGCAAAGAAACTAGTGTTTACAGAGCGAAAGAATCCAAGCGGATTCTCTGCCCCCAGAAGCTTCAAGAAAGCGCCAAAAAGCGCCAATAAGGAAGCATTACATATACAGAAAAACAGCAGTTTACGGTACAGACGACGTCGCTCACGAAAGGTCGCTAGCACGCTCCAGGCCAGTACAAACGTGCCGGTAAATTGAAAAATCATCGGAGTTGATCGCGATTGTGATACGACCGAAGGAAGCCAAGTAACAGACGAATTGTAGGCAAAAAGAATCCCTTCTTCTACGGTAATCTCCGAATAGGATGGATTTAATAATGAGATTACTAGAAAGACGATTAGACCCGCCCATAAAAGCCAGATTTTATGTAGAGCAGGATTAGCCTTTCGACGGTATAAATCTACGGATAGAAAAACAATGGAGATAAAAAAAGCACTCCATCCGGATGTACCCATAATCCATGGAGCCAAAGAATAATATCCACCGAGCAACCATGTAGCACCGATAAGGTGAATCAATGCTAGGGCGAAAACAAATATTGTCGGTGACATTCTTTTAAAATGAAGCTTGAAAGTCTAAAGCCAGACGAAGTCGATCATAACTGAAAAAATCACTATTCGATTCACGAATCTCATAGTCTGCGCTTAATCCCAGTCTTTTGTTTTCAGCCAAGTTGTGTTGGTATTGACTATTTAAGGTAATTGAATCATCTTTGCGAGAGTTAAGCCCGCTAAAATCCGACTGAGCATAGATAAGTCCAATGGATCTGGAAGAGCGAGATCTTGAACTTTGAGTGAGCCGCATCTCAATATCCCTTCGATTATTAAATCCCCCATTCGGCGAGTTTTGAAAGTCGCCCGAGCCACTTAGAGAGACCGATGTCCTTGAGTTGGCTTGCCATGCTAGCCCAATGTCGTAATAAAAATTAGCTCCTTCAGCAGAAGCCATCGATCCGCTGTTATCAAGAAACTGTATACCCAATGAAATATCGCCTGCCACTTTGGGGCGCAGCTTACCATCCACACCAATATCAAACGTGTGGCTACTTTGTGAGGTGCTTACACCACTCGCACCACCTTGATTCTCAAGCTCACGATACCTGTATCCTGTTACGAGATTTAACTTTGAGGAGTAGCGATACAAATAATCTGTCGTAAATGACATATCGTCGGAATCAGAGAGACTCGAATCAGTAAACGAATTTTGCCCGAATCCACCTGACATGCGAACCCCTGACTTTTCATTTAAATATGCTCGATAAGAACCAGAAATACCGAATTGTTCGGACTCGACAACCTGTCCTACTTGAAAATTAGATCGGGTAGCTTTGCTCCAATTCACACCAAATTCATAGTAAGCATTACTCTCCTGATTATTTGGATACGAAAACTCAAGATCCAAGGATAAATTCTCCGCATCAAACTCTTTTAGATCCACATAGCGTATGGCCTCAACCTCAGCGCGGGCTATCACATTGGCTACGCTACGCTCCAATTGCTCAAAGGCAATTCCCATCGTGATGCGACCAATTAAGTCACTTATCTCGTCAGAGTTTGCAGACACATTCGAGTCGTACTCTACATCAACTTTGGAATCAAATATCACCTCACCTTTGCCAAGTTTGCCCATGGCAAAGGTAACATTTACGGCAAAAATAAGTATAACTAAACTTATAGCAGTACTAGCGCAACGAAAACGAAACATACTCTAAAAACATCAATAGTAACGTTAGCAATTATATTGAATACTGCATTTTAAAATCGAGACTATTGGATGCTTGTGTCCCCCAAAAGGAGTTAATATCTGGAGTTAATATCTATCTGGGCAACACCGAAATCGCTTTAGACCTTCATTTTGCCTTGGGAAAATGCTCAACTTGCCCAATGATAGAGTCATCAAATCTGATAAAAAAGAAGGCATCGCTAGTTAATTCAGCTAGTTTTGTACGAAGAGTTTCCAACGAGTGAGTGCCCGTGATTTCAGCACTGTTTTTGGATGTATGCTCCAAAGCAGCAACGCTTACAGCAGCCATAGTCTGCTCCAGCTCCTTATCTCCAATAGGCCCCAGGGAAAGTGATACAGCATCTTTGATTGCTTTCATAGAATTTGAACCTATCAAATCCTGCCCTATTGCAAGTTTAGCAAAAGTCATCACTAACAACATTTGTTCGAGGTGGACTTCATCTCTCGCTTGACGAAGAAGCGATTCAGCAAGCTTTTCGTATCCGAAAGACGGCGAGATCATAAGAGCCTGCATAAATACTGGCTCTTCGAGAGAAATTGTAGCTATACCTTCGATACCATAATTTGTGACGATATGAGATAGGCCTATTTTCAGATCTTCATCATACCTTGCGGAATCTAGATCAGACTCAATCAGCCGGATAATATCACGAATTTTTTGAACTTCTTGAGCAGGAATGGCTTCACCCAAAAGAGAAACTCCCAAAAGAATAAGAACGTAGATAATAGAAATCTCAGTTTTTTTCATAATATATCCCCTAGAAGCCGCTTAGAATAACATAAGGCTCTCATCTTCAAACATTTGAGAATATAACATCAACAAACTATCAGGATTGATTTTTGATGGCTGCTCTGTAGCTGCCATCGAATGTCACCTTTAGAAATGGTGGGCCCTAGTGGACTCGAACCACCGACCCTCGCGTTATCAACACGATGCTCTAACCAACTGAGCTAAGGGCCCCTGCTTCGCCTAAAGGCTACGCAGGGCGAACCCTTTGGAACCTAAGACTAAATTCTATAATAAATGGCTACGCCATGCGTAGCCCGAAGGGCGAAGCATGGTGGAGCCAGACAGATTCGAACTGTCGACATCCTGCTTGCAAAGCAGGCGCTCTACCAACTGAGCTATGGCCCCCCTACTTCACCCTACAAGGCTTTTACGGGACAGGCAGGTGCCCCTTAGAGCCTCTCGGCGACTC
>CAZUYZ010000102.1:0-15160 GCA_964624365.1 uncultured Puniceicoccaceae bacterium | reverse complement strand
TTATGAGAACCAAACGTATGAAAGTAAGTGGAGCAGTGGCGGTGTATCACTGCATGACGCGTACAGTAAACGGCGAGGTGCTTTTTGAAGATGGGGAGAAGGAGATGTTGCGTAAGATGCTTTGGCAGGTGGCGGATTTCTCCGGAGTGGAGATTCTCACTTATTGCATTATGTCGAATCACTTTCATGTGCTAGTCCGTGCAACGGAACCGGAAAAACTTTCGGATGCTGAACTGATGCGACGCTACAAGGTTTTGTATCCGAAGCCGACGAAATATCAGACAGCTTCAACCAAGGTAATGGAAGAAAAGCTCAAGGAAGGAGGCGATGAAGCCGAAGCGATCCGTCGCAAATTGCTTGCTCGTATGAGTGATGTCTCAGAGTTCATGAAGACAGTTAAACAGCGGTTTTCAGTTTGGTTTAATCGTAATCATAGGCGTTACGGTACTTTGTGGGCGGATCGGTTTAAGTCGGTCTTGGTTGAAGGTTCGGGTAATCCATTGCAGATAATGGCTGCCTATATCGATCTGAATCCAGTGCGGGCAAATATCGTTGAGGATCCGAAGGACTATCGGTTTTGTGGTTATGCAGAGGCAGTTGCCGGTGAAAAAAGGGCTAAGCTTGGACTGGCTTTTATCTGGGCGGATTCAATGAAGCTGAAGGAAATGAAGGACGGGAATCATTCATTTAAAGAAGTTTTAGAGGCACACCGCATGTTGATTTTTGGCAAGGGAGCGAGTCCCTGGACGCACAAGGGCAAGTTGATTGATCATGACGCAGCAGTGAAAGTGCTGGAGAAGCAGCAAGGGCAGCTACCAAAGACAGTCATGTTGCGCTGTCGTGTACGCTACTTTACCGATGGAGCGATTTTAGGTTCGGCAGAGTTTGTTCGGGGCTTTACTGGCGCCTGGCAAAAGGAAAAGGGGCGCAAGTATCCACCGAAAGTCAATTCAATGCAAGGCGCCGACTGGGGAGACCTGGCAGTAATACAGGGCCTACGACGGCAGGTTTTTAGTTGAGGGCAAATTTGAACTTCTAAGGATTCGGAAGGGTCTATTTGGGCGATAGCCCCGGAAATCTACCAATCAATGCTGCTTTTCAAGTATTAATAATAAAGCATCAAATCAAGATTTTCGATACGTTCAAAGTGAGTGTCTTTGGTAAAAAGCTTCAAGCCATGTTGTATAGCGATTGCTGCAATCCAAATATCATTGGCAGGAATAAGGTTGCCCTGCTTTGTCAGCGCTTACCCTGTACTTGCATATTGAAATGCCGTTTCCTTGTCCGGCTTTAAAATTGAGACCGTTCGAAAAATGTCTTTGATCTGTTCTAAATGCTTATCCGGATTGTTTGAGTGTAAGGCTCCATAGTAAAGCTCTCCCAATATCGTTGTGCTAGTGTAAACGGGATCTTTCCAGTCATGGATACTCTGAAGCACGTTTTGATCATTTTGAAGACATCAATGATGGCGCAAGTATCAATCAACATTATGTTTGTTCTCCAATTCCAAGCAACGGCAATCACGTTTTATGGTTTCCCACATTGTGTTAGCTTCTTCTGAAGTCATAGAGCCAGCAAGTTGATCAAACATTCGGTTGCGCTCTTCATGTTGTTGACGCTTAAGCTCTTTAATGAAACTGACGGTTTTCTCTGCCAGTTCTTCTGGTAAAGTCTTTATGCTGTCTATTGCCTTTTCTATTGCTGTCATAATAAATTGAACCTACTAATTTTGGGATTTTTGGCAACAAAGATTTCGAAAAGCATCCTTGGGGAATTTTTTTGGAGCGTATGAAGATAAGTGGAGCGGCGGCGGTGTATCACTGCATGACGCGCACGGTGAATGGCGAAATGCTCTTCAAAGATCGTGACGTAGTGCGATAGCACGGAGATGGTAAATCAGAATGATTTGCCCGAAGCTGAAAGCTTAGGGTGACGAAAGCGGTTGCCTTTTGAGCGATTGAGATGTTACTTCTTTTTTACGTGTCACGAAGATTCAATCAGAAACAAAATTAGAAAGGAGCAAGGAAGAATCAAAACTATATCTTAGATGAGAGAAAGGCCTCTCGAATTCGATTTGCAGGAATTGATTTCAAACCACCCTAAAGCTGCTTTGTTAAAGAGACAAGGTAGTGAGCGTTTAGAGAAAAGCCTCGGCAAAAGATCGTGGCAGGTGAGAAGTAAAGAGACGAGCGCAAGCGAACCACTGATGACGTGTCGAAAGTAACACAGACGATATCAAAACCAGAAAGATTTGGGATTCTGGGACAAGTGTGGCGGGAGCCTGTTTATTGGCCATACGGTATCCGGCATAAAGGTGGCGTGACTCTACATTAGGCTAAGATATGGAACGTGAGAACCTGTCGCAGCGATGAAAAGGGAAAAAATCAATTGGAAGCCCCAAGAGGATGAAAGTACCGAAGCGGTGCACAGGGGCGGAAGAAAGTTTTTGGATAGAACTCTCTATCAGTTTATAAAAGTTCAATTGACGAATTTTGAAAAATGCACAACTTATTAAATTGTCATGAGTCACTCTATAATTATTGAAGATGAGCAGTTGTTTACTCGGTTGGAAGAAACTGCAAGGCAGAACAAAATCTTGTTACCGCATTTGGTAGAAGAAATGCTGCGCAATAGTGTTCAAAAACGCTTTGATTTTCCTGTAATCTCAAGTGGAACTCAAGAAGGTGTTGATTTGGACAATAACGCTCAAGTAAGGGACTTGATTGACGGACTAGAATGATTTTACCGGACGTAAATGTTCTTGTCTACGCTTTTGATGACCAGTCTGTCCGGCATGAAGACTGTCGGAAATGGCTGCGTAAAGTGATGGAAGGTGAGGAACCTTTTGCTATGGTAGAGTTGATCTTGTGCTCCTTCATGCGAGTTGTTACTCACCCTAAAATCCTCAAAAAACCACCCAGTTTGAAACAAGCAACTCATGCTGTGCAAGCGATCCTTGGCCATCCTCTTTGCCGTATTGTTCGGCCAGGAGAAAAGCATTTTGATATCTTTCTGGAAAAGTGCCATACAGTTAAAGTACAGGGAGGTTTTATAAGTGATGTCTACTTGGCGGCTATTGCGATCGAACATGATTGCGAAATGATTACTTTTGATAAAGGTTTCCAAAGAATTCCTAATTTGAAATGGCGTTTGCCATACTAATTGTGTTACGTCGAACCACTTCCATGCGTTGATACGTGTGCCGGAACCTGAAAAGCTTTCGGATGCTGAATCGATGCGGCGTTATAAGGTGCTCTATCCCAAACCGACCAAATATCAGACTGCTTCGACAAAGGTGATGGGTTCCCATAAAACGGGTTATTCCGTAAATATTAACATTGTTACCGACTTCAGATGGTCAATGGAAGCTTACTCAAGAAAAGATATCTCTGCCGGCAGGCATTGGTCCCTTCGCAGTGTTTATGGATCTGGATTCAGATGTTACTTCCTTTTTTTTAGACCGACCAAAATTGCTGCATTAAAATCATAAGATTTTTGTGTGTATGCCGGATTATTGAGAACAAAGTTAGCTTGTAGGGTCATAGCCTTTTTGAGTTTATGCTTCTGAGTCCCGCTAGCGGGGATGTGTTTGGAAAAGTGGACCGGGACTCCTGTTTGGATGCGCTGTATGGCTTCCTATAACTCCAACCTTCGCCGGTATTTATACGCCTTTTATTAGCCTTTTATCAGACATTTATTTGACATAAAACCGCCGCACACCAACATCTTTTATATGCATCAACACTTTGAACCTGTCTACAGAATTACACCAGCGATCACCAAGGCATTGATGAGCATAGAGGCTGATCGTCAGGCTATAACCGATTTGCCGATGACTACGGAGCTGCTGCAATCGCTTCGAGAGAGCGCTCATTTGCTTTCGACTCACTATTCAACACAGATAGAAGGTAATCGTCTCACCGAAGCACAGGTGAAGGAAGTCATTGAAGGCGGGGGCAGATTTCCCGGTCGTGAACGTGACGAAGCGGAGGTGCGAAACTACTTTCGAGCACTTGAGTTTGTGGAGGCCCAAGCTCGCGAGCAATCGATTGTCACCGAAAGACTCATTCAACGTATCCATGGTTTGACCTGCAGCGGGGGGCTAACTCCAACTGCTTATCGCGATGGCCAGAATGTGATCCGCAATTCCCAGAGTGGCGGTATTGTTTACATGCCGCCGGAGGCGCGCGATGTACCAAGTCTGATGGAGCAGTTAGTTTACTGGATCAATGGGGAGGCTATTAAGGACGAACTGCCGATTCCAATAATTGCGGCTTTGGCGCATTACCAGTTTGCTACCATCCACCCTTACTACGATGGCAATGGAAGAACGGCACGTTTGCTTACGACGTTTATCCTCCATCGTTACGGTTATGGGCTAAAAGGTATTTATACACTTGAAGCCTATTATGCGCAGCAACTCGAAGATTACTACAACGCACTTACTGTGGGAGAAGGTCACAATTACTATGTGGGCAATCGTGCCGAAGCAGATGTAAGCGGTTTTATCGAATATTTCGCCAAAGGTATGGCCGAGTCTTTTGCCAACGTTCGCCGACAAGCCGGCAAGCAGAAATCACTCGGTCAAAATGATCAGTCCGCAATTTTGCGAAAGCTCTCTCCACCGCAGCGTCAGGCACTGGAGTTGTTTCGCGACCAAATGGAAATCAGCGCAAAAGATATAGCGACGCTTTTCAAAGTTTCTCCCCGCCAATCTTCGCGTTACTGTCAGCAATGGGTGGAGCAAGGCTTTCTAATGATAGCTGATTCGGCAAAACGAACCCGGAGTTATCGTCTTAGTCCCGATTATGAAAATCTCTTCTCATAAGACTCAGTTTCCTGTTCTCAATTGAGATTGGATTGGGAACTTTTTTTAGGTAAGAGAGTTCAGCGGTGGAGTAAATGCCCCCTAAAATTATCGTAGCACCGATGCTGTACCGATTTTTGACCATTTTGGGGAACCCTTGAAAAATCTACTTTGTGAATTTTCGATTAATCAATTGCCTCATTTGTTTTATTGCACACAACCGAAGAATAATTAAACAATTTTAGATATATGGAAAATTTAGTGAATCACCAGCGTGTTGAACTCGATGAGGGATTCGTAACTGTTCCTCTGGACGCTGGCGAGGAAGCTTCCGTACGACTGTCTTTGGTTGTTCGGAAAGAGGCCGATCCTGCGGAGGGTTCATTTTGTCGATTAAGGCAGTTGGTTGATGCAAATGTCTATTTGGGCTGTTTCACAGACCGTTCCGGTCATATTTTAAAATGGCTCGAACTATGGGTTCGCAACTATGCCAACATTGCTGACAAACTTCATGAGAATGCCTTCGATGTGATAAACAATGCGGTGCTGGATGAGCGTTGGGATCGGCAAAAGAAAATACTTGAAGCTTCAAAAGCCTCGCATGTCTACAAAACATCCCTCGATACACAGATGGAGTATTCGCTGCATGTGGACACTTATAATAAAAAAGTAGGATTTGTAAAAGATGCAGCGTCCAAGACCCATTGGAAAATCTGTAAAGAAGATGATTTGTTGAAACGTCTTGAGTTGGCGCCTTACAGCACAAGTATCCACCGCTACTTGTACTTGGAAAGCATGGGCGCAGAGTCCGACTTTTTGCCGATTACGCCAAATGCGCCTCAGAATGATAAAACCAAGCCTCTCGAAGAAGGAATTGGGTCACGCAGCACATTGTTACCATTTAATTCATACGGCGGAGCGATTATGGTTCGGGAAGTAGCTCCAATGACGGTTGAGGCCTATCTATGTGTGCTCTCCGGTCGGCCTTGGAGGGGCGTTGGACAGGGTAAAAAGAAGTTGTTGCCGAATGGTGTTTACAAAGAAATTAGTGATGAATTTTCCATTGGCTATGCCGCTGGTCGTCTAATTTCGACTCGCCAAGGGCAGCGAAAATGGAAGTTGGAATCTTTATTTTTGAAAGTGAGATTGTTCTACGAAATGATCTCTCAGGTGAAAGCATGTGTTGAACTGGATCAAAAGCCGTTCTTCTCGCTTGAACCCTCCAGTTTTGGGATATCACTACCCGGCACTTCGCCGACTTCGCCATTTCTCTGGGATGCTGCGGTTGTGATGAACCAAACGAGTGATGCGATTGCCTTTTCTGTTGAGAAACAATCAGATCTGGACTCCAGAGAGACAACCTACTTTAGGACTTTTCGACCACTTTCCGCTTCTATCTATCGTCCGGAGTCTCTTGCTCAGCAACGCAGTCTGGTGGCTGAAGTAACCTTACTCAAAATTGATCGCGATCGTGATACCGGTCTCTACGAGATAACGGGCTCCATGCGCTCCTCAGACATACAGTCGCATGGCATACTGGGACGCCATTTTTACTTCATTGATTATTCAATACGTGGTAAGCGGATTCGTCTTGTTGCGGAAATGACAGAAGTTGACGCGCGTGTCGCTGACAAAATACAGTTTAAGACTTTGAAGCTGCCGCTTAGTTCCGAGCAGCAGCTATCTCTTGAAAGTTTCATTGGCGTTGAGCAAGTGGGTGTCTATTGCGAAATTTTTCCCGTTCTCGGTACACCATGCGATTTATACTCTCTTGGAGTTATTGGTCTTGAAGTTCTGTTTCACGGCAGCGATATAGCACTTGCACAGCTTAAAGATCAGTTGCGCACTTTGGCGAGAGCGTGTCTTGATCTTGACAGCGAACTACCAATTACCGAACGCATCGTACAAACATTTCAATCTGAGCCACAAATGCGTGAGATGCTTATGCCTGATGTTTTAGGTCTTGCCTATACGGGTAAGGACCATATGGGACTGCCACCGGAAGAACATATCTGGGAAGGACTGCTATCCATTATCATGAGAATGCTTTCAGGCCTGTTGAAAGGAGAGAGCTACTCGCCGAGTTTATCCAATGAAAATAATTTTCGCATAACACATGTGTTTGACCAACCCCTGAGTGACTTAGGTCGATACATGGCAATAATACGTTCTTTAAATCTAGGCGATACGCAAAGCACACAACTTGTCAGTGAGATTTTGGATGAAATGATTAGAGAAATCGGAGGTTCTGTATGAAGATTGGATTAATGTTGAAGCGATGTTCGCTGATTTTGTTGGTATTGCTCAGCCTGGTTGGCTGTGATGCGCCCGATGTGGAGATCGTAGTCAGTCCTGAGTACCAGTCTGCAATGATACAGATTGATTTTGTTCGTGTACAGCGTTCGGAAATACCTGTTTGGCTGGGTATGAATATTGATGATTACTTCTCGCCCGGTAGTCAGTTCCGTGATTTTGCCAAACAGCGTGGTGATATTTATACGGTCTACTACAACGTACCTCAAAAAGCCTTCAAAGGAGAAATTTCAAGTGATGATCCTGTCTGGGAGAACTTTGAGTATAAGCGTGGTTCAGAGCAGGAATTTGACGTGGTCGTGCTTGCAGACATTCCAGGCTTTTATGCTGGATCCCCAATCGATATTCGGCGAAAGATTATACCACTACAGAAAAAATCATGGTCCATCTCTTTTGTGGATAAGGTGTTAGGCAAAGGGCTGGAAAAGTTGACCATATCGATTTCCAGCAATGGTATATTGCTTGATCCGCCGCCCGTGGAAGAGTGAGCGTGAATTAAATTGGTTCTCTAGCTAACACTTCCTAGATCTACATGAAATTGCCTTCAGGTATAACGTTTGAGCAAACCTTACTTGGAAGCGGCAACGGAACAACCGCACGCGGTCTCGAGAAGGGCCAGCCTGTAATCGTCAAATCACCGGAGACGGCTATTGATCTTTTCAGTGATGGTTTGTTCGAGGAAGATAATCCTCAGGAAAATCCGGCTGTACAAAAATTTGAAGCTGAAAAAAAGCGAGAACTTCAGGTCGCCGAAAAATCTCAGCACTTCATCAAAGGGCGTATTGAGAAGGAGGGCGAAGATGTCTTCTGGGTGCGACCCTACATGGACCGCAGCCTTTATGAAAAGGTCGCCTTTAAGGAAATACCGAATTCCGAAGGACTCGTCGTTATTTGCCGGGCAATTGTGCGGGCACTGGCAGAGTTAAATACGATAGATCATTCTGGCCACGGAAATCTATCGCTTGGCAATGTGCTGATACAGAATAAAGATAGTAGTGACCTCAGGCTGGTTGATCTTTTCAAAGCACATAAGGATAATAGCCGTGCTGATAAACGTGCGCTTGGATTAATCATCTATCAGTTAGTTAATGGCGAATTTGTTGAGCTTGCTGATAAGATTGCTTCTGTTCCGGACGATCAGGACTGGAAAGTTCTGGGTGCTACCGAGCAGATGTGGCGCGATCTGTGCAGTGAATTGTTAAATCCTTATGGGAAATATGCAGATGTTGACTGGGAACAGGTCGATCAGGCGCTGAAGAAAATTGAAGCAGCTCATGGTAAGCGAAAAAAGCTTAAGGTAACTTTTGTTGTTTCTGCGTTTTTAATGTTTGGAGCAGTGGCTTTTCTTGTATGGAAGCTCAAATTTCAAGAAGAAGAAATTGTAGTTGATCTAAATACAATCCAGGGGCAGTGGATCGAACTTTTGGACAATTACTTTTCATGGGGTGACAATTACTTGAGATCTAAATCAGACTTTGAGGCGCCCAATAGTAAGCAGTTTGTAAAACGTTTCTATGATGACAAAAAAGCACGCTTGCCAATGAAAATTATTGGGCGAGTTACAGGACAAGGCGCTCGTATGCAAACTGCGCCCGATCAAGTCTACGAGGATGGGGTGAGGATTGACGTGCTGCTACTCGATAATAGCAAGCAACAACAGATTGTCCTGGCACATCGCTTTTTGATGAACTTGCGAGCGTAAATCGAAAACTGGGAAGTGCTTCAGGAACTTAATGAAGCAAATCAATCGTTTACAGATTCTGGTTTTGAGTTTGGGGCAAGCGAGACCCAGAGGTTGCTTGATTCAATTTCATTCGAAGATGGCAGTCTGACAGTAAGTCGTTTATACGCTCTAAAAAAGAGCGCGGATGGTTTGGGCGAACTGCAGAGTCTTTACATACGCTTTCAGAATCTGGTCGAAGACCTTAAGCAGGTCGAGTCAATGTTTCTGCCGGAATATGCGAAATACCTGAACCAGCAACTTGCAAAACCTGTAGAGGATCCCGTATCCCATCTTCGCTCGTTGGTGGAATCGTCTGCGCAGTTACTCTCCTATTGGGAGACAGAAGAGCCAGATATTGCCAAAGATTTATTCTTTGGAAGTGAGCGTGATTTTATCTCAAAACCCAGTTTCAAAGTTACTGAAAAAAACATTACTAGATGGAAAGAACTATTGATTGGTTTTAGACTGATCGAAATTCCAGAGTTAGATTCGGGTCGGAATGAATTTCTTTCCAGTAGGAGTAATATCCAAAATTTGAATGATCAAATCAATGAACTCCAGGAACCGGAATTGAAGCCGGCAATCTTTGATCAGCATTTTGAGCAGCTTTTTGAAACGTTTCAAGGCGACGTAGATATGCCACTTATCGAGGCAAATCGTACATTGATTGAAACAGCGGTTAACGAGAATTTAGCAGAGCTAAAGTCTCTGGTCGAAAGGGCGGAAGAGCGTTGGGCAGAGGTGAATCCAGACATCGGAGAACGGTTGCAGCAGCTTGGCATAGTGCCGGATGATTTTGTTCCGGCTCTTGCATCATTTTGGCAGGCCTATCTCGATGAGGAAGTAAACATAAGAACCGAAGAGTCATTTTCAGGTCCACGTGAATTTATCGTCTTTCAACGAGGATACTTTGCAAAACGAAAGAATGTTGAATATTTCCAAGAGAGTCAACTTTCTCAGTTTTCATCTGAATTTCCCGATGACGTAATCAGAACGCTTCGCCAGGATATGGTTCCCGCACTTCAGGTAACAAAGAGAGCTTATCACGACGCACTTGTTTATGAATGGGTCGATCAAATAAGCCCAATTCTCCTAAACGCGGAGGATCCGTTGGCAATGCATTCGTTGACCGATAAATTCCTTCAACGTATGGAAGACTACGAATCGCAGTTGTTGGATTATGTAAAGTTGCTGGGCGATACTCTTAACAAGTTTGATGAGTGGGAATTACCTGAGGAAGGTATTGAAAATCGATGGGACGCTTTGAATAAAGGCGATCTGGAAAAGAAGTGGAGCCAATCAGAGGCCTTTGCCCCTTTTAGCAAGGAAGTCGAAGCTCACTTTAATTTAAGTCAGATATCAACGACTGAGTCGGTGTTAGCCTTTACTTTAGACGAGCAAAATTCACCATTTGCACGTGCCCTCGGGTTAGATGAAGTTGCCGGATCGAAAGTCCTATCTCCAGTTGAGCTGGCGCGGCTATCAGAAGTTCTTCCAAAATGGCTGGAACAGGTTCCGGAAGCAGAAATTGATCGCTTTGAAGCGACCTTGAAATCGCTTTGGACGGAAGCGTTTGAGGTTGATAAGCTTGATAAAGAAAGTCGTGGTATTGTTTTTTCCTGTCACGATACCATGCGTGTTCGTGATGTTGATTTATCGGGTCGAACTCGCTTTATCTTTGAAATCTACGCAGCCCTCGCAGAACTAAAGCGCGGTGAATCATCTTATTTGGAAGACCCCAAATTGCTTAAGGAGTTTATAAGTAGCTTTGCTTCACTTGCGGAGGATGCCAACGAGCCTGAACTGTCAGGAATAATTACTGCGCTGGAAGCTGTGGACTTAGCTAAAGCCAAAGAAACATTTGAAAACGCTCCCTTTCTTCAGAAGGGTTGGAAGATTGAATCCGAGAGTGAAGAACAGCTGGTACTCGCCTGGCGCGATCATCGATTAGCATTTTATTTGGTAGAAGATGAAGAGGACGATTTCTTTTTGGCTGAAGTTGAGAGTAGCATAGAACTGTTTAGTGATTGGATGACTGTCAACAAGCTCTGGACAAAAAGCGCGGACAACTTGCCGCGCGAGTGGCAAGTTTTTATATCCCAAGCCTATAGTGCAATCGACGACTATCGAAGTGGGATGAAATTGTGGTCGATTGCTCGAAGGGGATTGAAACGCGATGGGATCAATCTTTCTCCTAAGCTCTTTGAGGTGGATACAGTTGTTTCCGATGAGTATGAACGGATCAAATCTCAGTTATTTCCAGAATCTTTGATCGATGATAAACTTCCAATGCAGCATCTAGGAGCAGAACTGGCCGGGTTTTTCGCGGATTCCATGGGAATGCTTCTGCCGACTCCCGGACAGTGGAAGCTTGTCGTGGAAAGTTATCCGGCGGATGACGCTTTTTTCTGGCAATCGCGGGTGGATACGAATCTTTCGAAAGAACTGGCTGGTGAAATACGGTCAGGTTCCTATTACGTTGAGCGCAAAATTGATGAATCTGGTTATGGCTTTGACCGCCCTGTAACCCTTGCAAACGTTAATGAGCACTCCGATTCGAAGTTTAAGCATCTCGCCGGCAATGTTGCTGAATATCTCTATGATCCTGAAACGGATACTTACTATGTTGCAGGCGGGTCAATTTTTTCGGCGACATTCTCAACATGGAAAGACGAGCACTTGGTTTCCAAGCGTAACGAGCGAACAGCTTTTTCTGATGTCGGTGTAAGACTGGCCTTGATTGCTCCCGAACAATCTGCCTATATGCAATACACAAATATAATTGGTGAAGTACTGAACTAGCGATACTTATGAAGACTAAAAGCGAATGGCTCGATAGCATTGAACTTCGTTTGAAGCGAGCGCTTCTTGATGTAATGGATCTTCCTGAAGAAGAGGGTAGGCTTTTTCTTCGACAAGAGTTGCGCTCTCATCTTGAGGATATAAACGGAGATCAGAGTAAGCTCGACTATTTGAACAGTCTCAAGGAGCGTTTTCCGCACATGAATTCGGCACCAAAACCAGTCGCAAATTTAAGCGCGGCCAAGGTGGAGGGCACTGAATCTGGAGCAGATGTAGTCTCAGAACCAGTTGTAAAGGAGATTAATGTCGAGGAAGCGCTGGAGATTGTCCGGAGAGACTGGGCGCAGTTAAATGAAGATACGCGCCTTGAATTTATCCAGGAGTTCATGTCCCAGGAGACAGAATCTTCCGATTCGGAAAATAGTTCCTCGGATGCCGGATCTGTTATCAAGGGCCCAAGTGATGAAATGGCGCGTTTCTTGAAGCTTCCAGTTGATGCCGAGATTTCTTCTGAGCGACTACAAACAGCGCTTGTATCTCTCTTGAAAACAGTTTCTCAGGTAGATGCGCTGGGAACTCAAGTTTACAAGCAAGTGGGTCTATCCCGTGATCTTGATGTCGAAGATATTCGTAAGATGATCGGTGAATATGTTGGCAGCGCTTCGGTCGAAACTCAACACATGAACAAAATCCTCGATGAGACGCGTTTAAAAGTAGGTTTGATTATCAGTTCCATTGCCGACCTTTCCAGTTCACTATCTCAATCGCACTTGTCAAAGTTTCAGCCTTCTATGATTGAGCAGTCCGTTGGTTCAAGTGGCGGTGGATTTCTCGCAAATAACGAAGCCAAGTGTTGGAAAAAATACATCACTCTTGCGGAAGATATTCAGCCTCAGAAAATGGAAAAAGCGATCAACGATTTAATAGTCAAACAACTGAAAAAACTAAAACGACGATAAACTATGAAACGAATCATCCACTGGAATGAGGGCCTGTTTTTACAGCCTCAGCACTTACAAATCCTTCAGCGTGAGGTGATATCAGCCTTGTCGGTCGAGCGGAACCTACAACATTCGTACCCTTATGGCGTCTTGGATATGAAAATTTCCGAGGATAGCCTTTCCAATAAGAAGATACAGTTTGAGCGTTTGTCGGTGATTATGCCATCCGGCGCTTACGTAGAGCTCGACGAGAATCTCTCCCTCGAAGTCGTCGACATACGCGAGCGATTTTCCAAGAAAAACGAGTCCTTTCACGTATATTTAGGTGTTCCCATGTACAACCCAAAGCGTGCGAATACCCAGCTTGGGAAAACCAGCAAGCAAAACATGAGTAAATACTTGTATCGTATTTACGAAAATGAAGTTCCTGACGAAAATACGGGTGACTCGGAAAAAGTCGTTGAGTTTCTCTCAATGAACGGGCGCATCTTAATTGAAGGTGACAGTTTCGACGGGTTTGATGTTATACCGCTCTTCAGAGTGATGCAGGGTATTGGTGAGAACTTGGGTCAGCCGCGTGTCGCACCTGATTTTTGTGGACCATGTACAGCCATCCGGGCATTTCCGGCGCTTTTACAAATGTTAACGCAACTTACCGAGCAAATATCAGCTTGCCGAAAAGATCTATTTCGAAAGTACAAATCACAGGGGTTCAATCGGGAGCAGATACAGAGTAGTCACCTTGACCTGATGCTGCGCTCTTCTTACTTAGTAGATGCGGATGTTGTTCTCTCAGAGATGGTGGAAAATGGTATTGCGCATCCTTTGAGCGTTTATATCGAGTTGAAGAAGCTTTATGGGCGATTGATTTGTCTTAATCCTGAGAACATCAAGGATGAGGATACAGATCCTCTTACACTCATAGAAGATTACGATCATGAGAATCCATTCATGCCACTTAAGGTGTTGTCTAAGAAAATACGTGAGGTGCTGGGCGACGTTGTTATTCCGGATTATCTTGAAGTTGAATTTGAGCGCAAGGATGAGAACTATCTCGCTGTCTTCGAAGAAAAACATTTTGCCCAGTCTGATAATATCTTCCTGGGTATTGAGACGAAGAAGCTCAAGCCAAAGGAGCTGGTCGAACTGATCGAGGACATTGATGTGTTCAAATTTGTGCCTATTTCAATGTCCAAGAAGGTATTGCGTGGTGTGCGACTAAAAGAAGAAAGCCATGTGCCACACATGCTGCCGCGTAAATCCTTTATGTATTACTTCAGAGTCATTCCGGGTGGAGAAGGCAGTGTCTGGAATAAAATTCAAAAAGAAAAGAAAGCAATTGTTGAGTGGAACGGATTTAAAGATTCTGATTTCACGATAAGGTGCTTTATGACTTCTGTGGACTAATCAGCTTAAGATTAAGATGAATTTACTGCAATTGTGTGAACCGACCTTTTTGTACGTTTGTAAGGTCAATCGAATTTATCGTAGTGGCGGTAAGCTGAGGGTGGAAAAGATCCAGGCTGACCTGGCCGACCTGCGTGGAGAGATCCAGACCAAGTTGATTCAGGAGGACAGCATTCTGAACCAGCAATTTGAATCTATTGAACTCGCCTATATCTATTTTATTGATTCAATGCTGGTAGCTTCCGGCGTGACTGAGTGGAATGACAATCGTATTGCAGTCAGCGAATTTAATCGGAGAGCCGGCGATAATGAATTCTTCGATCTTTTGTATGATGCGGAATCTGAAGTAGGTGATGACGCAGATAGCAAATTAGCCTTCTACTATTGTTGCATCGGTCTTGGGTTTACTGGCATGTACGAGGAAGAGCCAAAGCATTTACATGAGATCATGCAACGCCTTGAGCCACGTGTGCGGAGCCACATGGACCGCGATGTTATTTCCAGAATTACTCCTGAGGCGTATTCACACAATCTGGAGATCAATGTTGCCCCGGAATCCGCTCCTCGATATCTGGGGCTCTTATTTCTGGCAGGTGGCGCAATTCTAGCGATCACGATTTCCATTTTTTATCTTTATATTGATGCATTCAGCAGCTTGTCCAAGGTGCTTACAAAAATTATTGAGGCATGAGAGGAATGATGATGAGAGTCCTTACGATGAGCGGCGGTGGTCGTTTCATTCGTTACATAGTGCTTGCTTCCATGCTTGCCGTGCCGATCATGGCTGGTCTGGCCCTTGGAAAAACGCTTAAGAGCAAGCTAATAATCATCGGAGTTACACTGGTAACGCTACTGATTCTGTTGGGCATCTATCTTCTCATCATGTCGATGCTGAAGAAGAAGAAGGGCAGCCAACTTAGCAGGGCGCTACAAAAGGACGCCGATTCTGTAGAAATTTCGGGCATCGAAAGTATGCGCAGTAATTTCGAGGAAGGCGTGGATAAACTACGTAAAGCGGGTAAAAATGTTTATGATCTTCCCTGGTTTCTTATGGCAGGTCAGGCTGGTTCGGGTAAAACAGAGGCGATTCGTCGCAGTCATGCCAAAGAAGATTTTCCACCCGGCTTAAATGATTTGATGCAGGGTGTTGGTGGCACGCTGAACATG